>NZ_PTRH01000086.1:0-244 GCF_002965045.1 Escherichia sp. MOD1-EC6300
GAAGCTCCCCGGCTGATAAACCGTCTGGATGCGGGTTCTGTCGTTCTGTATCGTGGTCAGCCGGTCGCCGTCCCAGCCGTACCAGGTCACTTCCGGTTTCCGTGACAGCGACATCCAGCCCGTCAGGTCCCGTTCACGCCGCCACACCCGTTTTGCCACCCTGCGGCCCAGCGGGTCGTAAAGATAGCGACTTTCGACCAGCGGCTCTGCATATTGTGTCCGCGTGTAGTGCACCAGCCGGTGC
>NZ_PTRH01000087.1:0-236 GCF_002965045.1 Escherichia sp. MOD1-EC6300
GTGGCGTCCCCTAGGGGATTCGAACCCCTGTTACCGCCGTGAAAGGGCGGTGTCCTGGGCCTCTAGACGAAGGGGACACGAAAATTGCTTATCACGCGCTGCGTGATATTTTCGTGTAGGGTGAGCTTTCATTAATAGAAAGCGAACGGCCTTATTCTCTTCAGCCTCACTCCCAACGCGTAAACGCCTTGCTATTCACTTTTCATCAGACAATCTGTGTGAGCACTGCAAAGTAC
>NZ_PTRH01000088.1:0-230 GCF_002965045.1 Escherichia sp. MOD1-EC6300
TCGTAAGAAAAATGCAACGGTTGCAAGCGGATAATATTCTGCGGAATGCGCAGCACAGAGTGAAGAAGTGATGGATTCTGGAACAGAAAAACAGTCGTAGAATCAGCAGCAAGCCGGAAGGGTTCCGGTGAGGCGCAATGTTGCGGGGGCTTTATCCCTGGTGGCATTGGTTGCTGGAGAGAGAAAACCCCCGCACGTTGCAGGTATGCACCTGACAACATCACGGGGGC
>NZ_PTRH01000089.1:0-229 GCF_002965045.1 Escherichia sp. MOD1-EC6300
TGCCGTGGACACCACCATTGAGGGGGGACTGCAGACTGTTTTCGGTGGCGGAAGTGTCTCCGGGACTCTCATTAATACCGGGGAACAGCAAGTTTCCAGCGGTGGCAGTGCCGTGGACACCACCATTGAGGGGGGACTGCAGACTGTTTTCGGTGGCGGAAGTGTCTCCGGGACTCTCATTAATACCGGGGAACAGCAAGTTTCCAGCGGTGGCAGTGCCGTGGACACC
>NZ_PTRH01000090.1:0-229 GCF_002965045.1 Escherichia sp. MOD1-EC6300
GCGATGTGCCGTATCCCTGAAAATAATTCTGCTGCATTTCCTCTTCTTATTTTGCAGTCGTCTTCATTCATTACCACGTCCAGACGCCAGTGCAGCTTATTCTCCACGTGCCAGTGGTTTCGGATTGCTGTGGCGAACTTCTCTGCGGTTAAATCAGCAGAACTGATATAATATCTGACCGTCATTTCTGGCTCTTTCTTTTGTTCTGCTATTATTGACCGAAAGGAGA
>NZ_PTRH01000091.1:0-229 GCF_002965045.1 Escherichia sp. MOD1-EC6300
GATTTAGCGGCTCCGGTCATTGCTGGCATTCTTGCCAGTCTGATCGTGAACTGGCTGAACAAGCGGAAGTAACGTGTCGGACGAGCGTCAGGCTGCCGTAATGGCAATTTGCGCCCGGACCAGGCCGCAGGGATAAAACTCTGCGGCCTTTTTCGTAAGAAAAATGCAACGGTTGCAAGCGGATAATATTCTGCGGAATGCGCAGCACAGAGTGAAGAAGTGATGGATT
>NZ_PTRH01000092.1:0-215 GCF_002965045.1 Escherichia sp. MOD1-EC6300
GAAGCAATATGGTGATTTTGAAAATGGTATTCCTGTTCACGATACCATTGCCAGAGTTGTATCCTGTATCAGTCCTGCAAAATTTCACGAGTGCTTTATTAACTGGATGCGTGACTGCCATTCTTCAGATGATAAAGGCGTCATTGCAATTGATGGAAAAACGCTCCGGCACTCTTATGACAAGAGTCGCCGCAGGGGAGCGATTCATGTCATTA
>NZ_PTRH01000009.1:0-215431 GCF_002965045.1 Escherichia sp. MOD1-EC6300
GTGATTAGCTCAGCTGGGAGAGCACCTCCCTTACAAGGAGGGGGTCGGCGGTTCGATCCCGTCATCACCCACCACTTTCTCGCCAGCTAGATTTCTTGTAACAATGTGAAGTACCGAAGTGGGTGATTAGCTCAGCTGGGAGAGCACCTCCCTTACAAGGAGGGGGTCGGCGGTTCGATCCCGTCATCACCCACCACTTCGGGTCGTTAGCTCAGTTGGTAGAGCAGTTGACTTTTAATCAATTGGTCGCAGGTTCGAATCCTGCACGACCCACCAATGTAAAAAAGCGCCCTAAAGGCGCTTTTTTGCTATCTGCGATATTTTCTTTCATGCTATCAAAGCATTAACTAATCTCTCCAGCGCTGGTGTTGCCTGTTGCTGTTCATAAACAATATACAAGTCTGCTGGAATACGTTCCTCGAGTGGACGAAATACCACCCCCGGCCAGCTCATTTGGGCATAGCTATCTGCCATTAATGTTACACCCAGCCCCATACTGATCATCGCCAGTACGGTTTGCGGCTCTACGGCCTCGCGGACGATCATCGGTGAAAACCCCGCCTGCTGACAGACACGCTGTAAAAACGCCCAGTCGGAATGGACCGATGGCAGCGTCACAAAGTATTCATTGCGTAATGCCATTAACGGGATAGCGTTTTCGCAAGCCAGATAATGATCTTCCGGTATTGCTACCAGAAACGATGATTCGTGTAATCGCAGGCTGGTAAATCCTACTGTTGGTTCAATCGCCATCCGCCAGATACCAGCGTCCAGTTCCCGCCGCTCAAGCAACGCCATTTGCATCCCTGGGGATTTTTCACGAAATGAGACATGAACATTAGGGCACTCTTTCAAAAACCGCCGCATTGCCGGACGCATTCGCCCCCACATCGCGGTTCCCACCACGCCCAGCTCAATACGCCCTGCTTCACCACGACCAATCTGTTCTACTCGAGCCAGCGCCTGGCTGGCGTTAGCCAGCAATCGACGTGACTCTTCCAATAAAATTTTTCCTGCATGAGTGAGCGCCACACTGCGCGAATGCCGAACGAACAGCAAAGTGCCCAACTGTTGTTCCAGATCTTTGATATGAATACTTAATGGCGGTTGCGACATATTCAGCCGCGCAGCGGCCCGCCCAAAGTGAAGTTCTTCTGCGACCGCAAGAAAATAGCGCAATAACTTGAGATCAATACGATGTGTACTTTCCATAATTATTGCGCTCCATACGGTATGGGTAAGGCTGCAAACTTAGCACATTGCAATCAAGGAAAACCCTGTTTACATCAGTGAGCCAATGATTTCTGTGCCATTTTTTCAGGTTCATGTTTATAACGGAAGAACAGGGCAAAAATCACCGCCAAGGCCAGTGCATACGCAGCAAATACCAGCCAGATGGTTTGCCAGTCTTTAACACCATCAACCGTGAAATAGTCAACCGCCATGCCACTCAGAAGAGAACCAACCCACGCCCCAACGCCATTGACCATGGTCATAAATAATCCCTGGGCGCTGGCGCGAATCCTGGAGTCCACTTCTTGCTCGACAAACACTGAACCGGAAATATTGAAAAAGTCGAACGCGCAGCCATACACAATCATCGACAGCAGCAATAATACAAAGCCACCTGGTGACGGATCTCCAAAAGCAAAGAATCCAAAACGTAATGTCCACGCTACCATACTCATCAACATGACGGTTTTGATGCCAAAACGCTTCAGAAAGAAAGGAATAGTCAGAATGAAGCCGACTTCCGCCATTTGTGATACCGAGAGCAGAATGGAAGGATATTTCACCACGAAGCTATCAGCAAACTCAGGGTTGCGGGCAAAATCATGCAGAAAAGGATTACCAAAAACGTTAGTAATTTGCAGGACCGCCCCTAATAACATGGCAAATAAAAAGAAAATCGCCATACGTGGATTTTTAAATAACACAAACGCATCCAGACCTAATTTACTGGAAAGCGTCGTACTGGCCTTATGTTCCGCCACTGGAATTTTCGGTAACGTTAACGCATAGACCGCTAGCACTAGAGATGCTCCGGAGGCGATATACAATTGCACACTGCTTAACTCCAGATGCAATAAACTCACCAGCCACATTGCGACAATAAATCCCACGGTACCATAAACACGGATTGGCGGAAAACTGGTGACCGGATCTAATCCGGCCTGCGCCAAACACGAATAGGAAACACTGTTGGATAACGCAATCGTGGGCATGAAAGCCATCGCGTTAAGCAACATCACCCAGAACATCATATTCGGTTCAGTTACAGAGGCGGCATAAAAAAGCACCCCGGCACAAATTAAGTGACACAGCATATAGGTACGTTCAGCCCGTAACCATTTATCGGCAATAATGCCCATAACGGCTGGCATAATAATGGCCGCAATACCTTTAGAACTGTATGCCATACCGACATCAGCCCCGGTAAAATGTAAGGTGTTAATCATGTAAGAGCCGAGGGTAACTAACCAACTCCCCCAGATAAAGTATTGTAAGAAAGACATTACCTTTAAACGCGTTGCGATATTCATGTTTTATTTCCTTATCGCAGTGAGATGGCCCCATCCGCGAGGCCATTTTTATTGTTTTCAGGCGATTTTGCGTAAGAATCCGCAAATCAGATTAATAAAGTTTTGCCGTGATAACTCTGCTGCAGCCAGGGTTTGGGCATGCGACAATTTCACATCACTTAAGCCTTCTGCCATATTGGTTATTGCGGACACGGCAACGACTTTCATTTCGCAATGACGTGCGCTAATCACTTCAGGCACTACAGACATACCCACAACATCGCCACCAATCAGCTGCATCATGCGAATTTCTGCCGCCGTTTCGAAGTTCGGGCCCGGATAAGAAACAAAAACCCCTTCTGTCAGCGGAAAACCTTCTTCCTGCGCGACGGTTTGTAAAACGGCGCGGTAATCAGCATCGTAAGCATTCGCTAATGAAAAAAAGCGTTCGCCAAAACGCTCATCATTAAGGCCTGTCATCGGTGTGCCTGGCATCGTATTAATGTGATCTTTCAGCGCAACCAGACTACCCGCACCGACTTCTGGACGAAGCGAACCTGCAGCGTTGGTGCAGAACAACAATTCACAGCCCAACAACTTGAACGTGCGAATAGCATCAGTCATGACTGTCATTCCCCGGCCCTCATAAAAATGACCGCGACCTTTCATGCAGGCTACAGGCACACCAGAGAGCACTCCGAGGACCAACTCTCCTGCATGGCCATGTACGGTGCTCACCGGAAACCCCGGCAAATCGCTATAAGAAATGGCAACAGCATCTTCTATTTGTTCAGCTAACGCTCCCAGCCCCGATCCCAAAATAAACACCACGCGTGGGGTAAAATCTGGTTTATGTCGACGAATGATATCTGCGCAATACCACGGGTTTTGTGAAAAATGAGGTTGGGTCATGGAAAGTCCTTATAATATGCATTATTCGTAAGATATGAGTCGCATCTTTTTATAACTAGAAAAAGTCGCGAGTGACCAATACATTTTTCTGTGATATTCAATATGATTATGAAATCGATCATATCGTTCCCCAGCAGAGAAATATAACGGCCGTATAATTATCTTTGGAGGTTAACCAAAAGCTGATTATCAGGCAATCACTCACCTGATAATCAGTAAAATTAACTATTATTTTTCTGTGTTACCAATCAATGTTTCAAGCTCCGCAAATGAATGCGCCACCGTTGACGACCAGGTAATCATTAAATTCAAATAATCTGTCGCGAGCGCAGATTGATACTTTTGTTGCTTGCTACAATAAACTATCGATTGCTGTCCTAATGCATAGGCAATACCATTCATAATACCGGTGTCGACATTCGGCTCAAAGGTATCGGAATAAAAGATGGCCTGTCTGGATTTTCTTAAGTTATCAATATCAGTCGCAATATCATTCATATTGTCGCCAACGATGAAAGTCTTACCTGCACTAATGATCGCATCTTTGATTTTCTCCAGTAAGCCCCGAGAGGGTTCGGTATACATAAAGTTAGGATCAAGATAATAGTCATACTCAATCGGAAATGGCGTAATCGGTACAGCGGGAGTAATCGTCGTGCCGAAGTCGGCGATTAAATTTTGTTGAAGAATTTGCAACGCACGCTTGATGATATCGTTGGTTTGTTCACGATAGTTGCTGATGCTAGCATCGGAATCTGACACCGAAACCACTTTTGCCACATAATTCATCAGCTTACTTATAGGGTAAAACTCTGAAGAATTCCCCGCTGCCCATATAAGAAAGTCTGTCGTTACCAAGTGAACAGGCATCCCTAAAGCCCATGCATAGCCTACTTCCCATGCACAACCGGAATCATAGGTTCCACCATCGAAATAACCGATAACCCCAACACTATTGTCCATATTCGCGACATCATTAACAAAAATCTCTTCTTCACTGGAGGCACCGGCATCATCACGATATGGAAGAAAAGTATGGATCAGGGGCGGCAACAGCCCCTCGTCAATCCATTGATCAATGATATCATTTAAATTCAAAGCATCTAATCGCCAGGGTGCACAATAAACCCGACACTGGTTATACAATTGATTTGCCATAATATCCTCCTTTGCTAATCCTATAAAACATTATTAATTTTGATAAATTCCGTATCAGGCGAAATGACCGGATGTTGTCGGGTTACTGTTGTGTTTATATTTAAACAACACCATAAATGCGAGAGCCAGAACCAGTGAATATCCGGCAAATACCAGCCAAATGGTTGACCACTGTGGATTGCCATCCGTTGTTAAATAATCGACGACTTTACCACTGATAAAACCGCCCAGAATACAACCAAAACCATTGGCCATCATCAGGAAAACGCCCTGAGCGCTGTTACGAATCGATGGATCAACTTCTTGTTCAACAAATACCGAGCCAGATATATTGAAGAAGTCAAAAGCACAGCCATAAACAATCATCGAAAGAATTAACAGAATGGTACCGCCGAATGAAGGATCGCCATAAGCGAATAAACCAAAACGCAGCGTCCAGGCCACCATGCTCATCAGCATGACATTTTTGATACCGTATTTTTTCAGGAAAAAGGGAATGGCAAGAATGAAGCAGACTTCGGATATCTGAGAAATTGATAACAAAATAGAAGCATGAGTTACAACAACGCTATTGGCAAACTCTGGAACACTCTCAAAACTGTGGAGAAATGTATTACCAAACATCCCGGTAATTTGTAGTTCTGCCCCGAGCAGCATGGCAAAGATAAAGAAAATCGCCATTTTGCTGTTCTTAAACAGTGCAAATGCACGCAGTCCGAGCACGTCTATCATTCCTTGCGCCTGGTTAGATTTCGCCACTGGTACAGTCGGTAATGTCAACGTGAACAGGCTCAAGCCTAACGAAGCTGCCGCGCCGATATACAATTGCATATGACTTAATTCAAAACCTGCCAAACTCACCGCCCACATCGCGACAATAAATCCAATCGTGCCCCAAATACGGATTGGTGGAAATTCTGTCACAATATCCATCCCCGCAGTTTGTATGCGGTAATAGGAAATTGTATTACTCAAACCGAGCGTTGGCATATACACGAGAGAGTTAAGTAAAATGACAATGAACATTGCCGAAGGCGTGGTAACCGATGCAGCGACAAATAATGTTATCGCGCCAAATAAATGACAAGCGGCATATATCCATTTAGCACTAATCCATTTATCGGCCACGATACCAAATAACGTTGATGTTATTAATGCTGCAATACCCAAGGTACTATAGACTGCACCAATATCCTCGCCTTTAAAACGCAGCGTGATAAACATATAGGAACCGAATGTATTGAGCCAACTTCCCCACAAAAAGAATTGCAGAAATGAAAGTACTTTTAATTGTAGTTTTAGATTCACCATCTTCTCCTTCGACTTTGAGCCCCCTTTAAATAACCGGAAATTCATCACATTTACCAATACTTTTTACCACGGATATCAATTGCAATTTGATATCAATCCTGAAGACATTCAGATCGACACCCTATCATTACGTGATAATTATGTATTGGTTAGAGCTGTCATAAATCTAATAAAATAGACATGCCAAATAATTACAGCATAAATATGTAAGCATATCACATTCATTAAATTTATTACTTAAGTGGAACATACTATGAAAAAACAGCTTCTTGCATTAAGCCTTGGTCTGGTTCCCATGGCTTTTCCGCAAATGTCTTATGCCGAGTTTAAAGGGGGCTTTGCTGACATTGGTCTGCATTATCTTGACTGGACATCCCGCACGACAGAGAAAACCAGTAATAAGTCCCATAAAGATGATTTTGGCTATCTGGAATTAGAAGGTGGTGCTAACTTTAGTTGGGGAGAAATGTACGGGTTCTTCGATTGGGAGAACTTCTATAATGGCCGACATTCAAAATCTGGCAGTGAACAACGTTATACTTTTAAAAGTACCAACCGCATTTATCTTGGTGATACAGGACTGAATCTTTATCTTCACGCTTACGGGACTTACGGTTCACCTGAACGTGTTAACTTCTATGATGATACATTCCTTTACGGGCTTGGATACAATTTTACGGGAAATGGTTACTGGTTTAAGCCATTCTTCGCGAAACGTTACACCGATCAAACCTATTATACCGGTGACAATGGCTATGTTTTGGGCTGGGTTGCCGGATACAGTTTCACGCTTGGTAGCGAAAAATTCAGCCTGACTAACTGGAATGAATACGAATTTGACCGCGACGCTACATATGCAGCAGGTAATGGCGGAAAAGAAGGTATAAACGGAGCAGTAGCGTTTTGGTGGAATGCGACACCGCATTTTACGGCAGGGATTCAATATCGCTACGCAGATAATAAACTGGGTGAAGCCTTCCTCCAGGATGGCATTATTTATTCAATAAAATATCAGTTCTAAGCCTGCGTTGATAACACTAAAACGGCTACGGTCGTCAGCAATAATATTACAGCGGTCATCAAGCGCACTCATTGACCGCCCTTATTTGATTCGTTCGGATTTGCTTGCCCAACTCAGCCCGCCAGTCGAAGCGAGCCCCCACTCACTCTCCATTATCGCGCACAAATTGTTAAGCAATTCAGTTTTATTTATCAATCAGAAGAACGCACAATGAAAGCATCGTTCATCTGGAGTCTTTATGAAACTTTTTCGTATCCTCGATCCTTTCACCTTAACCCTGATCACGGTGGTGTTGCTGGCCTCTTTCTTTCCGGCCAGGGGCGATTTCGTTCCCTTCTTTGAAAATCTGACTACCGCAGCTATTGCTCTGCTGTTCTTTATGCACGGCGCGAAGTTGTCGCGTGAGGCGATTATTGCTGGCGGTGGTCACTGGCGACTGCATTTGTGGGTAATGTGCAGCACCTTCGTGCTGTTTCCAATTCTGGGCGTGCTGTTTGCCTGGTGGAAACCGGTAAATGTCGACCCGATGCTCTACTCCGGTTTTCTCTACTTGTGCATTCTCCCCGCGACCGTGCAGTCTGCAATCGCCTTCACGTCAATGGCGGGCGGTAACGTCGCGGCGGCGGTTTGTTCTGCGTCAGCATCCAGCCTACTGGGGATTTTCCTTTCACCGTTGCTGGTTGGCCTGGTGATGAATGTTCACGGTGCAGGGGGCAGCCTTGAGCAGGTAGGTAAGATAATGCTGCAACTGCTGCTGCCGTTTGTGCTGGGACATCTTTCTCGCCCTTGGATTGGCAACTGGGTGTCACGAAATAAAAAATGGATTGCGAAAACTGACCAGACGTCCATTCTGTTGGTGGTTTATACTGCGTTCAGCGAAGCCGTCGTTAACGGCATCTGGCATAAAGTTGGCTGGGGATCATTGCTATTTATCGTGGTGGTTAGCTGCGTTCTTCTGGCTATCGTGATTGTAGTTAACGTCTTTATGGCACGCCGACTGGGCTTCAATAAGGCAGATGAAATTACTATCGTCTTTTGTGGTTCGAAAAAGAGTCTGGCAAATGGCATCCCGATGGCAAACATTCTGTTCCCCACATCGGTGATCGGTATGATGGTGCTGCCTCTGATGATTTTCCATCAGATCCAATTGATGGTCTGTGCGGTGCTGGCGCGTCGATACAAACGCCAGACCGAACAGTTACAGGCGCAGCAGGAAAGCAGCGCCGATAAAGCTTAAAGTGGGCGTTTCAGGGGCTGGACCAGTTGCGTCAGCCCCTCGGTTTTAATCAGCAGCGTGATTTGCATTAGCTCACCGAGCTTCCCTGCCGGGAACTCATCTTTGCGGGCAAACCACAGAAGATACTCCTCCGGCAGGTCGATTAAGCGACGCCCTTTGTATTTGCCAAACGGCATTATCGTATTGGCTATTTCAATCAGCTGCTCTTTTTCCATCTCAGCTACCCAGCAAACGCAGCATTTCCGTTTCGTCGATGACTTCAATGCCCAGTTCCTGCGCCTTCGCCAGTTTAGATCCTGCAGCTTCACCCGCTATCACCAGATCGGTTTTCTTCGACACGCTGCCCGCGACTTTCGCGCCCAGTTCGACCAGTCGAGCTTTAGCGTCATCACGCGACATCTGGCTTAAGCTGCCCGTGAGCACCACGGTTTTACCAGCAAACGGGCTGTCAATCTCTTCCGCGTTAATCACCACCGGCGCAGGCCAGTGAACGCCTTCCGCCAACAGCTCGCTGATGACATTGCGGTTGCTTTCTTCGGCAAAGAAGTTGTGAACGTGGGAGGCAACGACAATGCCAACATCAGGCACCTTTTGCAGCTCTTCAATCGAAGCGGCTTCCAGCGCTTCCAGCGTGCCGAAATATGCCGCCAGACCTGCTGCGGTGGCCTCGCCGACTTCACGGATGCCAAGTGCATAGAGGAAGCGGGCAAAGGTGGTTTCTTTCGCTTTTTCCAGCGCGTTAACCACATTTTGTGCCGATTTCGGCCCCATGCGCTCCAGTCCGGTCAGTTTGCCTGCGGTGAGTTTGAACAGATCCGCCGGGGTATGGACATATTCTTTTTCAACCAGTTGATCGATGATTTTGTCGCCCATACCGTCAACGTCCATCGCACGGCGGGAAACAAAGTGTTTCAGCGACTCTTTACGCTGAGCACCGCAAATCAGGCCACCGGTACAGCGGGCAACCGCTTCACCTTCCACACGCTCGACGTCAGAACCACATACCGGACAATGCGTCGGGAATACAACCTCACGGGTATCTTCCGGGCGTTCAGAAAGCACGACGTTAACCACCTGCGGGATCACGTCGCCAGCGCGGCGAATCACCACTTTATCGCCAATGCGTAAACCAAGACGTTCGATTTCGTCAGCATTATGCAGTGTGGCGTTACTCACCAGCACACCAGCAACATGGACTGGTTCAAGACGCGCAACAGGCGTAATCGCGCCAGTACGCCCAACCTGAAACTCGACGTCACGCACAAAGGTCATCTGTTCCTGCGCCGGAAATTTAAACGCTACTGCCCAGCGCGGGGCACGCGCGACAAAGCCAAGCTGTTCCTGCTGTGCCAGTGAGTTGACCTTAATTACCACGCCGTCGATATCAAAGCCCAGCGTCGGGCGGTCTTCTTCCACTTTGTGGTAGAACGCCAGCACCTCTTCCGCCGATTCACAAAGCGTTACCCGATCGCTGACCGGTAATCCCCACTTTTTAAATTGCAGTAAACGGCCAAGATGAGTATCCGGTAGCTCGCCACCTTCCAGAACACCGACGCCATAGCAGAAAAAAGTGAGCGGTCGCTTCGCTGTAATACGCGGATCAAGCTGACGCAGTGAACCTGCAGCCGCATTACGCGGGTTAGCAAACACTTTCCCGCCTGTGCGTCGCGCATCTTCGTTGATCTTTTCGAAGCCGGCCTGCGGCAGGAACACTTCACCACGAACTTCCAGACGCGCCGGGATATTCTCGCCGTGAAGCTTCAGCGGAATGGCGCGAATAGTACGCACGTTTGATGTAATGTCTTCGCCGGTCGTGCCATCGCCACGGGTCGCGGCACTGACTAAAACGCCATTTTCATACAGAATGCTGACGGCAAGACCATCCAGTTTCAGCTCACAGCACCAGGTCACTTTTTCGTTGCTTTTCAGACGATCCTGTACGCGTTTGTTGAAAGCAAGAAAGCTTTCTTCATCAAAGACGTTATCCAGCGACAACATGGGCACTTCATGGCGGATCTGGCTGAAAGCCGCCAGCGGCGCAGCACCTACACGTTGGGTAGGTGAATCAGGTGTAATCAGCTCTGGATGTTTGGCTTCCAGCTCGCGCAGTTCGCGCATCAGCCTGTCGTATTCAGCGTCGGGAATTTCCGGCGCATCCATCACATGATAAAGATATTCATGATGGCGAAGCGTCGTTCGCAGTTCTGTCAGTTGTTGTTCGATTGATTCCATATCGCACCATCAATGCTAAAAACCCCCGACAAGCGGGGGTTCGAAGAGGAGTTAATTTGCCTTAAGTGTATCAGGCGTTGGCGTCTTTGACTTCGCGGATGATGTCCTGGTACTCGCGCAATTTCTGCGGAGTCATCATACGGCGCTGATCGTCAAGCACTACACCGCCCACTTCATCGGCAATATGCTGCGCAGATTGCAGCATCAGCTTAAAGTTCTGCAGCTCGTCACCGTAAGACGGTACCTGCATAAAGATAGTGACACCCGGAGTAGTGAAATCCTTCATTTCAGGATCGAAGGTTCCCGGTTTCACCATATTCGCCAGGCTGAATAACGCCGGGCCGCTGCCATCCGGGCTAAGATGACGATGGTAAATGTTCATATCGCCAAAAATGAAGCCCGCTTGTTGAATGCTGTTAAGAAGCAGTTCACCGTTTAACTCGCTACCGTGATGCGCCGCGACGTTCATGATAATCACCGCTTCTTTGCGCTTCGGTTTATCCATAACTGGAGCCGGTTCCGCTACAGGCTCAGGCTGTGGTGCCGCTACAGGTTCTGCAGGCTGGAAAGCCTGTTGTGCCGGTTGCGGTGCTGAATGCACTGGCTGCGGCGCTGACGCGACCTGTGGCGAAACTGGCTGCTGCAACGGCTGTTCAGGCTGAGGCTGATAGGCAGGCTGCTGCACGGGTTGCTGCACCGGCTGCGTTGGACGCGGAGCATGTTGCGGCGGTACCTGCGCTTCAGGCGGCTGCTGGACCGGTTGACGCGGCTGCGCAGACGCATAAGGCGGTTGGTACTGGTGTTGCGGCGACGGACGAGCAGCCTCATGCTCCTGGGCGTTAGCCGGGGCATGATTCACGCGGTGAACACGAACCTCACCAACGCCCTCATCATCTTCGACATCCTCGTCATAAGAATCGTCGTCACGTTTTGACTTCATTCGTTTTAATGGCCGATCGCGGAACATAGAAGATCGTTCTTTACGGCTGGTCCAGAAACCATGTACCAGTAAAGCGATTATGGCGATCGCGCCAACAATGATTAATATCAGACGCAAATCCTGCATCATTATATTCTCTGTTGTTCTAACACCTTGCCACCACGGCAAACATTTACTCACTAAGAGTATTTGCCGATTACCTCAAGTGCAAGTGCACTATTAACTTTCACAGCACAAAGATAGATGAAATCGTGCTTTTTGCTGTTTTTTCGAACATATCCTAACTGTCCATTGCGCAATTACCCGGTAAAATACGCAGAATTTTCCTGGGATTGGTCAAAAGGAGCTCATCCTGATTATGGTTTCATCATTCACATCTGCCCCACGCAGCGGTTTTTACTATTTTGCGCAAGGCTGGAAGCTCGTCTCGCAACCTGGGATTCGGCGTTTTGTTATTTTACCGCTGTTGGTCAATATTTTGTTGATGGGGGGCGCATTCTGGTGGCTCTTTACGCAACTCGATGTCTGGATCCCGACTCTCATGAGTTATGTTCCGGACTGGTTACAATGGCTGAGCTATCTGTTGTGGCCCCTGGCTGTCATCTCTGTGCTGTTAGTGTTTGGCTATTTCTTCTCAACGATTGCTAACTGGATTGCTGCTCCGTTCAACGGCTTATTGGCTGAACAACTGGAAGCAAGACTGACTGGCGCTACACCGCCAGATACCGGAATTTTCGGTATCATGAAAGATGTGCCGCGAATCATGAAACGCGAATGGCAAAAATTTGCCTGGTATCTGCCACGGGCGATTGTATTGCTAATTCTTTACTTCATCCCTGGCATTGGGCAAACCGTCGCGCCGGTACTGTGGTTCCTGTTTAGTGCCTGGATGTTAGCCATCCAGTATTGCGATTACCCCTTCGATAACCACAAAGTGCCGTTTAAAGAGATGCGCACCGCCCTGCGCACACGCAAAATCACCAATATGCAGTTTGGTGCTTTAACCAGCCTGTTTACGATGATCCCGCTGCTTAATCTGTTCATTATGCCCGTTGCCGTTTGTGGCGCGACGGCGATGTGGGTCGATTGCTATCGCGATAAACACGCGATGTGGCGGTAACAATCTACCGGTTATTTTGTAAACCGTTTGTGTGAAACAGGGGTGGCTTATGCCACCCCTTATTCCATCTTGCATGTCATTATTTCCCTTCTGCATATAGATATGCTAAATCCTTACTTCCGCATATTCTCTGAGCGGGTATGCTACCTGTTGTATCCCAATTTCATACAGTTAAGGACAGGCCATGAGTAAGATTTTTGAAGATAACTCGCTGACTATCGGTCACACACCGCTGGTTCGCCTGAATCGCATCGGTAACGGACGCATTCTGGCGAAGGTGGAATCTCGTAACCCCAGCTTCAGCGTTAAGTGCCGTATCGGTGCCAATATGATTTGGGATGCCGAAAAGCGCGGCGTGCTGAAACCAGGCGTTGAACTGGTTGAACCAACCAGCGGTAATACCGGGATTGCACTGGCCTATGTGGCTGCCGCTCGCGGTTACAAACTCACCCTGACCATGCCAGAAACCATGAGTATTGAACGCCGCAAGCTGCTGAAAGCGTTAGGTGCAAACCTGGTGCTGACCGAAGGTGCTAAAGGCATGAAAGGCGCAATCCAAAAAGCAGAAGAAATTGTCGCCAGCAATCCAGAGAAATACCTACTGCTGCAACAATTCAGCAATCCGGCAAACCCTGAAATTCACGAAAAAACCACCGGTCCGGAGATCTGGGAAGATACCGACGGTCAGGTTGATGTATTTATTGCTGGTGTTGGGACTGGCGGTACGCTGACCGGCGTCAGCCGCTACATTAAAGGCACCAAAGGCAAGACTGATCTCATCTCTGTCGCCGTGGAGCCAACCGATTCTCCGGTTATCGCCCAGGCGCTGGCAGGTGAAGAGATTAAACCTGGCCCGCATAAAATTCAGGGGATTGGCGCTGGTTTTATCCCGGCTAACCTTGATCTCAAGCTGGTCGATAAAGTCATTGGCATCACCAATGAAGAAGCTATTTCTACCGCGCGTCGTCTGATGGAAGAGGAAGGTATTCTTGCAGGTATCTCTTCTGGAGCAGCTGTTGCTGCAGCGTTGAAACTACAAGAAGATGAAAGCTTTACCAACAAGAATATTGTGGTTATTCTACCGTCATCGGGTGAGCGTTATTTAAGCACCGCATTGTTTGCCGATCTCTTCACTGAGAAAGAATTGCAACAGTAATGCCAGCTTGTTAAAAATGCGTAAAAAAGCACCTTTTCAGGTGCTTTTTTGTGGCCTGCTTCAAACTTTCGCCCCTCCTGGCATTGATTCAGCCTGTCGGAACTGGTATTTAACCAGACTAATTATTTTGATGCGCGAAATTAATCGTTACAGGAAAAGCCATAGCTGAATCGATTTTATGATTTGGTTCAATTCTTCCTTTAGCGGCATAATGTTTAATGACGTACGAAACGTCAGCGGTCAACACCCGCCAGCAAAGGACTGTATTGCGCTCTTCGTGCGTCGCGTCTGTTAAAAACTGGCGCTAACAATACAGGCTAAAGTCGAACCGCCAGGCTAGACTTTAGTTCCACAACACTAAACCTATAAGTTGGGGAAATACAATGTTCCAGCAAGAAGTTACCATTACCGCTCCGAACGGTCTGCACACCCGCCCTGCTGCCCAGTTTGTAAAAGAAGCTAAGGGCTTCACTTCTGAAATTACTGTGACTTCCAACGGCAAAAGCGCCAGCGCGAAAAGCCTGTTTAAACTGCAGACTCTGGGCCTGACTCAAGGTACCGTTGTGACTATCTCCGCAGAAGGCGAAGACGAACAGAAAGCGGTTGAACATCTGGTTAAACTGATGGCGGAACTCGAGTAATTTCCCGGGTTCTTTTAAAAATCAGTCACAAGTAAGGTAGGGTTATGATTTCAGGCATTTTAGCATCCCCGGGTATCGCTTTCGGTAAAGCTCTGCTTCTGAAAGAAGACGAAATTGTCATTGACCGGAAAAAAATTTCTGCCGACCAGGTTGATCAGGAAGTTGAACGTTTTCTGAGCGGTCGTGCCAAGGCATCAGCCCAGCTGGAAACGATCAAAACGAAAGCTGGTGAAACGTTCGGTGAAGAAAAAGAAGCCATCTTTGAAGGGCATATTATGCTGCTCGAAGATGAGGAGCTGGAGCAGGAAATCATAGCCCTGATTAAAGATAAGCACATGACAGCTGACGCAGCTGCTCATGAAGTTATCGAAGGTCAGGCTTCTGCCCTGGAAGAGCTGGATGATGAATACCTGAAAGAGCGTGCGGCTGACGTACGTGATATCGGTAAGCGCCTGCTGCGCAACATCCTGGGCCTGAAGATTATCGACCTGAGCGCTATTCAGGATGAAGTCATTCTGGTTGCCGCTGACCTGACGCCGTCCGAAACCGCACAGCTGAACCTGAAGAAGGTGCTGGGTTTCATCACCGACGCGGGTGGCCGTACTTCCCACACCTCTATCATGGCGCGTTCTCTGGAACTGCCTGCTATCGTGGGTACCGGTAGCGTCACCTCTCAGGTGAAAAATGACGACTATCTGATTCTGGATGCCGTAAATAATCAGGTTTACGTCAATCCAACCAACGAAGTTATTGATAAAATGCGCGCTGTTCAGGAGCAAGTAGCTTCTGAAAAAGCAGAGCTTGCTAAACTGAAAGATCTGCCAGCTATTACGCTGGACGGTCACCAGGTAGAAGTGTGCGCTAACATCGGTACGGTTCGTGACGTTGAAGGTGCTGAGCGTAACGGCGCTGAAGGCGTTGGTCTTTATCGTACTGAGTTCCTGTTCATGGACCGCGACACGCTGCCCACTGAAGAAGAACAGTTTGCTGCTTACAAAGCAGTAGCTGAAGCGTGTGGCTCTCAGGCGGTTATCGTTCGTACCATGGACATCGGCGGCGACAAAGAGCTGCCATACATGAACTTCCCGAAAGAAGAGAACCCGTTCCTCGGCTGGCGCGCTATCCGTATCGCGATGGATCGTAAAGAGATCCTGCGCGATCAGCTCCGCGCTATCCTGCGTGCCTCTGCTTTCGGTAAATTGCGCATCATGTTCCCGATGATCATCTCTGTTGAAGAAGTGCGTGCACTGCGCAAAGAGATCGAAATCTACAAACAGGAACTGCGCGACGAAGGTAAAGCGTTTGACGAGTCAATTGAAATCGGCGTAATGGTGGAAACACCGGCTGCCGCAACAATTGCACGTCATTTAGCCAAAGAAGTTGATTTCTTTAGTATCGGCACCAATGATTTAACGCAGTACACTCTGGCAGTTGACCGTGGTAATGATATGATTTCACACCTTTACCAGCCAATGTCACCGTCCGTGCTGAACTTGATCAAGCAAGTTATTGATGCTTCTCATGCTGAAGGCAAATGGACTGGCATGTGTGGTGAGCTTGCTGGCGATGAACGTGCTACACTTCTGTTGCTGGGGATGGGTCTGGACGAATTCTCTATGAGCGCCATTTCTATCCCGCGCATTAAGAAGATTATCCGTAACACGAACTTCGAAGATGCGAAGGTGTTAGCAGAGCAGGCTCTTGCTCAACCGACAACGGACGAGTTAATGACGCTGGTTAACAAGTTCATTGAAGAAAAAACAATCTGCTAATCCACGAGATGCGGCCCAATTTACTGCTTAGGAGAAGATCATGGGTTTGTTCGATAAACTGAAATCTCTGGTTTCCGACGACAAGAAGGATACCGGAACTATTGAGATCATTGCTCCGCTCTCTGGCGAGATCGTCAATATCGAAGACGTGCCGGATGTCGTTTTTGCGGAAAAAATCGTTGGTGATGGCATTGCTATCAAACCAACTGGAAACAAAATGGTCGCGCCTGTAGACGGCACCATTGGTAAAATCTTTGAGACCAACCACGCGTTCTCTATCGAATCTGATAGCGGCGTTGAACTGTTCGTCCACTTCGGTATCGACACCGTTGAACTGAAAGGCGAAGGCTTCAAGCGTATTGCTGAAGAAGGTCAGCGCGTGAAAGTTGGTGATACCGTGATTGAATTCGATCTGCCGCTGCTGGAAGAGAAAGCCAAGTCTACCCTGACTCCGGTTGTTATCTCCAACATGGACGAAATCAAAGAACTGATCAAACTGTCCGGTAGCGTGACTGTGGGTGAAACCCCGGTTATCCGCATCAAGAAGTAATTCTTGCCGCAGAGAAAAATGGCGCCCATCGGCGCCATTTTTTTATGCTTCAGCCAGCGGCGGCAAAATCAATTCATCGCTCTCATGCTGCTGGGTATAGCGCATCACTTCCAGTACGCGCAACCCCGCGCGGTGCACCGCATCGGTTAACGCCTTCCCTTTCAGCAAACCACTGATAAGCTGAGCACAAAACAGGTCGCCAGTCCCTTTCAGGTCAGTTTTAACCCGGGAATGGGAAATGACATTCACGCTGTCGGCACTGACCACCACCACCTGCATCTCCTGATTTTCTTCGTTACCGGAGGCGCTGGTAATGACCACCCATTTTAAGGTGTCTGAAAGCAAACTTTTTGCTGCGGCAATGGCACTGTCGAGATCGCGGCAATCTTTACCGGTCAGGATTTCCAGCTCAAAGATATTAGGCGTAATACCCTGCGCCAGAGGCAGTAAATATTGTCGGTATGCCTCAGGAAGGTCAGGTTTGACATAAATTCCGCTATCAATATCGCCAATCACCGGATCGACCATAATCAATAAGTCAGGATGGTCTTTGCGTAGCGCAGTCAGCCACTCGGCAAGGATTTTGATTTGCGATGCCGTTCCCATATAGCCCGTGGTGACAGCGCGCAGCTGGCGCAGCGCATCACGCTCCTGAAGCGCACGCAAATAGCCGCTAAACCATTCGTCCGGAATCGCACCACCGTAGAACGTGTGATAATGCGGCGTATTGCTCAGCAACACGGTCGGCACGGCAAAGACATTCAGGCCGTTCTGTTTAATAGCAGGCACGGCGATGCTGTTGCCTACGCTGCCATACACCACCTGCGACTGCACCGCGACAACATCCGCCTGCAACGCTCTGCTCTTATCGTTAAACAACAACAAACTACTCATTTAATTTTTCTCCTTGCCGATGATCCTCATCGCATCCCAACCGAAACTTTACCTGATTCTGGCAGTCAAATCGGCTATCACAAAACAAGGATAAGGTAATTCAGTGAAGAAAATCATTTGTCTGGTCATTACACTGCTAATGACACTCCCCGCTTACGCGAAGTTAACCGCCCACGAAGAAGCCCGCATCAACGCCATGCTGGAGGGATTAGCACAGAAAAAGGATTTGATATTTGTGCGCAACGGCGATGAACATACCTGCGATGAAGCGGTTTCCCATTTGCGTCTGAAGCTGGGCAATACCCGTAATCGCATTGATACTGCTGAGCAATTTATTGATAAGGTTGCTTCGTCATCATCGATTACCGGGAAGCCGTATATCGTGAAGATGCCTGGTAAGAGCGATGAAAACGCGCAACCTTTTTTACATGCGTTAATTGCGCAGACGGATAAAACGGTGCCTGCACAATAATCTTAAATCCCCGCCCCCTGACTAAAGTGCTCTTCCCCAAACACCCCGGTAGAAAGGTAGCGATCGCCGCGATCGCAGATGATCGCCACCACTACAGCGCCGGGGTTGGCTTTTGCCACCCGCAGTGCTCCGGCAACCGCGCCACCGGAACTTACACCGCAGAAAATCCCTTCCCGCACTGCCAGTTCGCGCATGGTGTTTTCCGCATCACGCTGATGAATATCCAGCACCTCATCCACCAGCGAAGCGTTGAAGATGCCTGGCAGATATTCCTCAGGCCAGCGACGAATGCCGGGAATGCTGCTGCCCTCTTCCGGCTGCAGACCAACAATGGTCACCAGTTTGGATTGCTCGCGCATAAAGCGCGACACGCCGGTAATCGTACCGGTCGTCCCCATGCTGGAGACAAAATGGGTAATGCGACCGCCGGTTTGCTGCCAGATTTCCGGCCCGGTGGTGGTGTAATGCGCATAAGGATTATCGGGATTATTAAACTGATCGAGCAGCTTGCCTTCGCCACGATTCGCCATCTCCAGCGCCAGATCGCGCGCACCTTCCATGCCCTGCTCTTTGGTGACCAGAATCAGCTCCGCACCGTAGGCACGCATCGCCGCGCGACGCTCCTGGCTCATGTTATCGGGCATCAGCAATTTCATGCGATAGCCTTTTAGCGCGGCAATCATTGCCAGCGCAATCCCGGTGTTACCACTGGTGGCTTCGATTAACACATCACCCGGTTTAATTTCCCCGCGCTTTTCCGCCTCGACGATCATCGAAAGCGCCGCACGATCTTTCACCGAACCGGCCGGATTATTGCCTTCCAGCTTTAACCACACTTCACTGCCGTTATCCGGCCCCATTCGTTGTAATTTCACCAGAGGCGTATTGCCTATTGTTTGTTCTAATGTACTCACGATCTCTGTCCATACGTGGTGTTGCCTGATGCGACGTTTACGCGTCTTATCAGGCCTACAGGTTACAAAACCTTGCCATTAAAAAGCCCGGATCGCGGGAAGCGCCTCCGGGCGTTTAACATTAACTCAACCTATCAGGCGCTTTGTGCGAGAGCAAGTTCCTCATCGCGTGTTTCAATACGCTCGTCGCCGTTATACAGTCGAGCATGTTGTAGCCCGACGAACAAACGATCGCCGCGCACCGGCGCATCATCACCACGCATTACTACGGTGAGCGGATCTTCATACCACCCCAGCGGCTGCACGACTAATTGGGTGTAGTGACCTTTCGGGCTGGCTTCCAGCACCTGCACCGGCAGCGGCGAATCGAGGCTTGTGCGGCGGCTGATATCCACTTCCCACGGGCGCAGGAAGAGATCCACCGGCCCCTGATACGCAGGGGTGTATCCCAGCGGCCAGCGGTGCGCACCAACGTGGAACTGCCCACCGCGAATCGTTCCCTGCAAGCGGTTCACTTCGCCCATAAACTCCAGCACAAAACGGGTCGCCGGCTCGCGCCAAACCTGATCCGGTTCATCGGCCTGTTCGATATTGCCCTGGCTCATGACCACCACGCGGTTGGCGACTTCCATCGCTTCTTCCTGGTCATGGGTCACGAACACGCTGGTGAATTTCAGCTCTTCATGGAGTTGACGCAGCCAGCGACGCAGCTCTTTACGCACCTGCGCATCCAGCGCACCAAACGGTTCATCAAGCAGCAGAATTTGCGGTTCCACAGCCAGCGCGCGCGCCAGTGCCACACGCTGTTTCTGCCCGCCGGAAAGCTGGGCCGGATAACGATCCGCCAGATGCGCAAGCTGCACCATTTCCAGCAATTTTGTCACTTTCGCTTTGATGGCTGCGGCATTCGGGCGCTCGCGACGCGACAGCACCGTCAGGCCGAAGGCGATATTGTCGAATACCGTCATATGGCGGAACAGCGCATAGTGCTGGAACACAAAACCGACTTTGCGATCGCGTGCATGCAGGCGGCTGACGTCGGTGCCGTGGAAACGAATATGCCCGCTGGTTTGATGCTCCAGCCCGGCGATAATCCGCAGCAGCGTGGTTTTCCCGGAACCGGACGGCCCCAGCAACGCGACCATCTGACCAGAAGGAATATCCAGTGAGATATCGTTCAGCACCTGGGTGCGACCAAACGACTTCTTAATATTGGCAATCTCAATGCTCATGATGTTCCTCCTGTTGCGCGCGTTTTTCCTGATTCTCCAGGCGCCACTGCAACATACTCTTTAAAAACAGGGTGATAATCGCCATCAGCGTCAACAGCGCCGCGGCGGTAAAGGAGCCGACGGTGTTGTAGTCCTGCTCCAGCAATTCAATCTGTAACGGCAGCGAAAGTGTTTCACCGCGAATCGAGCCGGAAACCACCGACACCGCGCCAAACTCGCCAATCGCGCGGGCGTTGGTCAGCACCACGCCATAAAGCA
This sequence comes from Escherichia sp. MOD1-EC6300, assembly GCF_002965045.1. Lineage (NCBI taxonomy): Bacteria > Pseudomonadati > Pseudomonadota > Gammaproteobacteria > Enterobacterales > Enterobacteriaceae > Escherichia > Escherichia sp. MOD1-EC6300. The sequence continues at coordinate 20,343 of NZ_PTRH01000009.1, forward strand.
GCGCCCAGCGGATGTTCGGCAGCGTGACGCGGCGGAACATCTGCCAGCCAGACGCGCCAAGCAAAATCGCCGCTTCGTCTTCCTGGCTGCCCTGGCTTAACATCACTGGCACCAGCTCGCGCACCACAAACGGACAGGTCACGAAGATGGTGACCAGCACCATTCCCGGCCAGGAGAACATAATTTGCAGATTATGTTCATCCAGCCAGCCGCCGAGCGGGCCATTAGAGCCGTAGAACAGCAGATAGACCAGACCGGCAACCACCGGCGACACGGCAAACGGAATGTCCAGCAGCGTCAGCAATAACTGGCGTCCGGGGAAGTTAAAGCGCGTCACCAGCCACGCCAGCAGAATCCCGAACACCAGGTTTACCGGGACGGCAATCAGCGCGATCATCACCGTCAGCCAAATAGCGTGCAGCATGTCCGGGTCAGCAAGATTCTGTAACACCGGCATCAGCCCTTTGCTGAATGCCTGCACGAAGATGTAAATCATCGGCACCAGCAGGATGAACGCCGAAACCAGCATCCCGATGCCAATCAGAAACCATTTGCCCCAGTTAATCGGGCGCGCGTCATAACGCTTCAACTGTGTCACTTCCGCCATTAATGACCTACCACACGCCGACCAAAGCGACTTTGCAGAGTGTTAATTGAGAACAGCAGCAGCAGTGATGCCGCGAGTATCACCGAAGCAATTGCGCTCGCCGCCGGGTAATCAAACTCCTGTAAGCGAACAAAAATCATCAGCGACGTCACTTCCGTCTTCCAGGCGATGTTCCCGGCGATAAAAATCACCGCACCAAACTCACCGAGACTACGGGTAAACGACAGCGCCACGCCCGCCACCAGCGCCGGAGAAAGCTCCGGCAGCACCACTTTGCAGAAACTCTGCCAGCGCGTTGCGCCGAGCGTTTCCGCCGCTTCTTCATATTCCGGGCCTAACTCTTCCAGCACCGGCTGAACGGTACGCACCACAAATGGAATGCTGGTAAAGGCCATCGCCACCGCGATTCCAAGCCACGTATAGGTGACTTTGATATCAAACTTCGCCAGCCATTCACCGTAAAAACCGTTCACGGAAAAGAGCGAGGCCAGCGTTAAACCTGCTACCGCCGTTGGTAGCGCAAACGGTAAATCCATCAGCGCATCAAGCAGCGTGCGGCCCGGAAAGCGATAGCGGGTTAAAATCCACGCCATCAGCAGGCCGAAAACGCCGTTAAAAATCGATGCCACAAACGCCGACAGCAGCGTCACTTTATAGGCCGCGACCACCTGCGGGTTGGTGATCACCTCCCAGTACTGCGCCCAGCTCATCTGAGCCAGTTGCATCACCAGCGCGGAGAGCGGCAGCAGCAAAATCAGGCACACAAACAGCAGACTGGTGCCGAGGCTTAAGGTAAAGCCCGGCAGCACGCGTCTGGAAGAAACTGCAAACATTAGTTACGCCCCGCCGCTAACAGCTTGTCTAACTCGCCGCCGCTGTTGAAGTGGGTTTTCATCACTTCCGGCCAGGAGCCAAATTTATCTTCCACGCGAAACAGCTCGGTCTGCGGGAATTTGTCTTTCAGTTTGTCCATGACTTCCGGGTTATTCACGCGGTAGTAATAATCGGTAATGATCGTTTGCGCCTGTGGGCTGTAGAGCCAGTTCAGGTAAGCTTTTGCCGCTTTTTCCGTGCCGTTGGCCTGCACGTTTTTATCGACCCACGCCACCGGGAATTCCGCCAGAATGTTGGTTTTCGGAATCACCACTTCAAAGCCCTGCGCTTCATACTGCTTGCGGATGTTGTTCACTTCCGATTCGAAGCTAATCAGCACATCGCCCAGCCCGCGCTCGGCAAAGGTGGTAGTTGCGCCACGACCGCCGGTATCGAACACTTCCACGTTTTTCAGGAACTGGGTCATAAACTGTTCGGTTTTGGCTTTATCGCCACCGTCAGCTTTATCCGCTGCGCCCCATGCCGCCAGATAGGTATAACGCGCGTTACCGGAGGTTTTTGGGTTCGGGAAAATCAGCTTCACGTCGGAGCGCACCAGATCGTTCCAGTCATGGATATTCTTCGGGTTGCCCTTACGCACCAGGAAGCCCATGGTGGAGTAAAACGGCGAGCTGTTATTCGGCAGGCGCGACTGCCAGTCAGCCGGGATCAGCTTGCCTTTATCATGCAGGATTTGTACGTCGGTCACCTGGTTATAAGTGACAACGTCCGCTTTTAAGCCCTGCAAAATCGCCAGCGCCTGTTTTGATGACCCGGCATGAGATTGTTTTATCGTCAGTTTATCGCCGCCGTTGTCTTTGGCCCATTGTTGCTCAAACGGCGGATTCAGGGCAGCAAACAGCTCGCGGGAGACGTCATAAGAACTGTTCAGCAGTTCCGTTGCCTGTACATGGCCCGCCAGCAGCAGAGAAGCGACCAGCGCGAGTGAGTTCTTTTTCAGTAAGTTAACGGCCATTGCGCACCCTTATTAATTAAATGACTTTCTATTAGTCATCATATTTATAACGGACGTGAAAGGAGTAACGGTTTTATATACCGTTTGGTGATTTGGAAGTTGAAAAGGGAATAAGAACTTGGTTCAACAGGCGTAATTGTTGCAGTCAGTTTGGACACGAACAGCGCGGAGAAACCGGAGCGTACACATAGTACGTGAGGATTTCGAGCACTGCCCGGGGCCAAAATGACAAATAAAATAGCCTGGTGAACTTAGTTCAAGACGAAATCCTCCCCACACATGCAGGGAGGAAACAGAGGTGAATCAGATGCCGACGCTAACCGTCTCCGGCAGTGTGCTGCCGCCATCAATCACATTCTGTGTACCGGTTAAATAGCTGGATTCATCGGATGCGAGGAAGGCCGCCAGTTCGCCAACTTCCAGCGGATCGGCGAGGCGACGCAACGGGATTGCTTTCGCCATTTCAGTCAGCACCGATTCCGGATCCTCCGGGTTCGACTGACGCGCGATGCTTTCCGCCATTGGCGTGCGAACATATCCTGGGCAGATGGCGTTAACGCGAATACCAGACTGCGCGTACTCCACCGCCAGCGATTTAGTCAGGCCAACAATCGCCGCTTTCGTTAAGGCATACGCCGTTTCGCCCGGATCGGCCACCATATCGCCAGTGACCGAAGACATCATCACAATGCGACCATCTTTGCGGGCAATCATCTCCGGCAGCACCGCCTTTGTGACGTTCCATACGCCTTTTATATTGATATCAATATGGAAATCGCGATCTTCATCGCTCATATCGAGGAAACTGCCCAGACGACAAACGCCTGCGTTATTCACCAGGATATCAATGCGCCCTTCTTTTTCCTTTGCGCGCTTGATAGCTGCGGCTACCGATGCCGGGTCACGCACATCGGCGACAACCGCCGTACAGCGATGACCACGACCACACAGTTCGTCCGCCAGCTTTTCGATCTCAGGGGAGATATCCAGCAAGATTAGGTTTGCGCCATGACGCGCAAAAGTTCTGGCAATTCCTTCGCCAATTCCCTGCAATGCGCCCGTAATCAGTGCTGTCTTGCCCGTGAGTTTACCCATTTTAATGCTCTCCTTGTTAATACAGAGCGTTACACTCCATTCCCTCTGAAAATACAGGATAAACAAAATATTGCTGCGGATCAGCTCACTAATTCAGGAAAATCTCAATCCAGTCGCTGCTTTATGCATCATTTCAGGCGTTGTGTTAGCTCACTGCTGCGCTCAATCATTTTCAATGACTCGACATCATTAAGTTGTACCAGCCCAACAAACAGTAAATCGGTAACCGAATTTTGCGCCGTGCGGGTGGACATCGACGAGCTACGCCATTCGGTTTCACCAGAAACGGTATCGAGGGTGAAATGTGCCAACCGCCGCAGCGGAGAGTCAGTCAGTGAAGTAATGGCAATCACCGTTGCCCCCTGCTTTCGCGCTGCCTCGGCGCATAGCAAAATCTCTTTTTTACTGCCGCTGTAAGAGATAGCGATTTGTACATCACCTTTTTTCAACGCCTGGGAAACGGTAGCTTGTACGTGCGTGTCGGCTTCACAGGCCACGCGATAACCAATTTTCATCAGTTTGAATGAAAGATCGCGCCCCACCAGCGCCGACCCGCCCAGGCCTGTTATCTGGATAAACGGCGCTTTACTGATGACCTCAATGATTTTTTGCAGCCGCGCGTAATCGAGTAAGGCGCAGGTTTGCTCCAGTGCCAGCTCTTTTTCGCGATTCAGTTTGCGGGCAATCACTTCCAGCGAATCGTCACTGGTAATCGAACTGTGCAAGTGCAGCGCCGTGGCATTCGTTTTCTCCCGGCTGGCACTGTATTCGCCAATTAACGCCATACGCAATTCAGTAAATCCTTGCGCGCCGAGCTTCTGGGCAAACTTCACAATACTCGACTGGCTGATGCCGAGCTGTTTCGCCATCTTGCGCGAAGAGACGGATTTCAGCTCACTCACTTTAGCCTGCAGAAAGTCAGCTATTTTTTGCTCGTTCTCGGTAAATTCACTTTCTGCATTGCGTATTTTCGTCAGGTACAACATCTTCCACTCTCCTGGGCTGGCAGCAAAAATTCCGCTTAAGTTCTTATGACGCTCTTCACACTCTGCGAGTGTAGACTCAATGATTCCTTTAAGTCTGTCAATTCGGGATATATGATTCCATCCATCTGCAATTATTTGATCGTAAATAGTAAGGTCACCACCGATGCAACTTGAAAAGATGATTACCGAAGGCTCGAATGCCGCTTCGGCTGAAATTGACCGCGTATCAACGCTGGAAATGTGCCGGATTATCAACAATGAAGATAAAACCGTACCACTTGCCGTTGAGCGTGTACTGCCGGATATCGCCGCAGCGATCGATGTTATCCACGCCCAGGTAAGCGGCGGCGGTCGACTGATTTACATCGGTGCGGGGACTTCCGGTCGTCTGGGTATTCTTGATGCCAGCGAATGTCCGCCGACCTACGGCGTCAAACCGGGCCTGGTGGTTGGTTTGATTGCTGGCGGTGAATATGCCATTCAGCACGCGGTGGAAGGCGCAGAAGATAGCCGGGAAGGTGGCGTTAACGATCTAAAAAATATCGGCTTAACCGCACAGGATGTGGTGGTTGGTATTGCTGCCAGCGGTCGCACACCGTATGTGATTGCCGGGCTGGAATACGCACGCCAACTCGGTTGCCGCACAGTGGGCATTTCCTGTAATCCGGGGAGCGCCGTTTCAACCACCGCTGAGTTTGCTATTACTCCGGTGGTTGGTGCCGAAGTGGTTACCGGTTCTTCGCGAATGAAAGCAGGCACAGCGCAGAAACTGGTGCTCAATATGCTCTCTACCGGGCTGATGATTAAATCCGGCAAAGTGTTCGGCAACCTGATGGTCGATGTGGTCGCCACCAACGAAAAATTGCATGTGCGCCAGGTCAATATCGTTAAAAACGCCACCGGATGTAACGCCGAACAAGCGGAAGCGGCGTTAATTGCTTGCGAGCGCAACTGTAAAACGGCCATTGTGATGGTGCTGAAAAATCTCGATGCCGCAGAAGCAAAAAAACGCCTGGATCAACACGGCGGCTTTATTCGTCAGGTTTTAGACAAGGAATAACCCATGGCCAAAGAGATCAGCAGTGAACTTCTGAACACCATCCTTACCCGTGTCGGCGGACCGGGGAATATCGCCAGTTGTGGTAACTGTATGACGCGCCTGCGTCTGGGTGTACATGACAGTTCACTGGTTGATCCCAATATCAAAACGCTGGAAGGCGTGAAGGGCGTCATTTTGACCAGCGATCAGGTACAGGTCGTTTTTGGACCAGGTAAAGCGCATCGTGCCGCCAAAGCGATGAGCGAACTGCTGGGCGAAGCCCCGGTACAGGATGCCGCAGAAATCGCCGCTCAGAATAAACGCCAGTTAAAAGCCAAACAGACCTCCGGCGTGCAACAGTTTCTTGCCAAATTCGCCACTATCTTCACGCCGCTGATCCCCGGTTTTATTGCTGCGGGTCTGTTGCTGGGGATAGCGACGTTAATTGCCACCGTGATGCACGTTCCGGCAGATGCTCAGGGAACGCTACCCGATGCGCTGAATTTTATGAAGGTGTTCAGCAAAGGTTTGTTCACTTTCCTGGTGATTCTGGTGGGCTATAACGCTGCCCAGGCATTTGGCGGCACGGGCGTCAATGGCGCAATCATCGCCGCGCTCTTTTTGCTCGGTTATAACCCTGCTGCCACCACCGGTTACTACGCCGGTTTTCACGATTTCTTCGGTCTGCCCATCGATCCGCGTGGCAATATTATCGGCGTGTTGATTGCCGCCTGGGCCTGCGCCCGCATCGAAGGCATGGTGCGCCGCTTTATGCCAGACGATCTCGACATGCTGTTGACCTCGTTAATCACTCTGCTGATCACCGCCACACTGGCGTATTTGATCATTATGCCGCTGGGTGGCTGGTTATTCGAAGGCATGTCGTGGCTGTTTATGCATCTGAACAGTAATCCGCTCGGTTGTGCAGTTTTAGCAGGGCTATTCCTGATCGCCGTGGTGTTTGGCGTGCATCAAGGCTTTATTCCTGTTTACCTGGCGTTAATGGACAGCCAGGGATTCAACAGCCTGTTCCCCATCCTTTCAATGGCAGGCGCGGGCCAGGTGGGTGCGGCGCTGGCACTCTACTGGCGGGCGCAACCGCACAGTGCATTACGCAGTCAGGTCCGCGGGGCAATTATTCCCGGCCTGCTGGGCGTTGGCGAACCGTTAATTTACGGCGTCACCCTACCCCGCATGAAACCGTTTGTTACCGCCTGTTTAGGTGGCGCGGCGGGCGGTTTGTTTATCGGCCTGATAGCCTGGTGGGGTCTGCCGATGGGCTTAAACAGCGCCTTTGGGCCGTCTGGCCTGGTGGCGCTGCCGCTGATGACATCCGCGCAAGGCATCCTTCCGGCAATGGCGGTTTACGCTGGCGGGATTCTGGTGGCATGGGTTTGTGGGTTTATTTTCACCACACTCTTTGGCTGCCGTAACGTCAATCTGGACTGATTATGAAACGGACAATGCTCTATTTTTCTCTGCTGGCTGTCAGCTGTAGCGTCAGCGCCGCAAAATACCCTGTTCTGACAGAAAGTTCGCCAGAGAAAGCAGGGTTTAACGTCGAACGGCTTAATCAGATGGATCGCTGGATTAGCCAGCAAGTTGATGATGGTTATCCCGGCGTAAACCTGCTGATTATAAAAGATAATCAGATTGTTTATCGCAAAGCCTGGGGCGCGGCGAAAAAGTACGATGGCAGCGCGTTAATGGCGCAGCCGTTAAAAGCCACCACCGGGACGCTGTATGATCTGGCCTCAAACACCAAGATGTACGCCACTAACTTCGCCCTGCAAAAGCTGATGAGCGAAGGCAAACTACATCCTGACGATCTGATTGCGAAATATATCCCAGGGTTTGCCGACAGCCCGAACGATGCGATCAAAGGCAAAAACACGCTGCGGATTTCTGATCTGCTGCATCACAGCGGCGGTTTCCCGGCAGATCCGCAATATCCGAATAAAGCGGTCGCGGGCGCGTTATATTCCCAGGATAAAGGCCAGACGCTGGAGATGATCAAGCGCACGCCGCTGGAGTATCAGCCCGGCAGCAAGCATATCTACAGCGATGTCGATTATATGCTGCTTGGATTTATCGTCGAGTCGGTCACCGGTCAGCCGCTTGACCGCTATGTTGAAGAGTCGATTTATCGCCCGCTCGGCCTGACGCATACGGTGTTTAATCCGCTGCTGAAAGGCTTTAAACCACAGCAAATTGCCGCCACGGAACTGAACGGCAATACCCGCGATGGCGTGATTCACTTCCCGAATATCCGCACCTCCACTCTCTGGGGTCAGGTGCACGATGAAAAAGCATTCTATTCGATGGGCGGCGTTTCCGGGCACGCAGGTTTGTTTTCCAATACCGGTGATATTGCGGTGTTAATGCAAACGATGCTGAACGGCGGCGGCTATGGTGATGTGACGCTGTTCAGTGCGGAAACGGTTAAGATGTTCACCACCAGCTCAAAGGAAGACGCCACTTTTGGCCTCGGCTGGCGCGTGAATGGTAATGCCATCATGACGCCGACGTTTGGCACGTTGGCAAGCCCGCAAACCTACGGTCACACTGGCTGGACCGGGACGGTGACCGTTATCGATCCGGTGAATCATATGGCGATTGTGATGTTAAGCAACAAGCCACATTCGCCAGTTGCCGATCCACAAAAAAATCCCAATATGTTCGAAAGCGGTCAGTTACCGATTGCAACTTATGGTTGGGTGGTGGATCAGGTGTATGCGGCGTTAAAGCAGAAGTAATAAAAAGGCCAGCCAGTTGTGTTACTGGCTGGCCTTTAATCATCGAATCAGAAGCGCTTACAGCGCCATCAGTTTGTCCAGCGACGGCGCGAAATAATAGCCGCCAGTGACTGGTTTGGTGAAACGCAACATCGCATCACGCTTACCATCGGTATCGCCAAACATACTCAGCAGTTGCTGCTCAATGTTATGCAGACGCGCGCAGTAGGCGCAGAAGTACAGACCGTGAGTGCCGCTGGCAGTGCCGTATGGCAGGCTCTGGCGAACAATCTTCAGTCCTTTGCCATCTTCTTTCAGATCAACACGGGTCAGGTGAGAAGTTTCCGGACGCTCATCGCCGTCAATCTCTTCGTTAGCCTCTTTGGTACGCCCGATCATCATCTCCTGATCGTGAACGCTCATCCGGTTGAGTTGCTTCAGGTTGTGCTCCCAACGCTGCACAAATACATAGCTGCCGCCTGCATCCACGCCGTCTTTGATAACCGCCACTTCGCGACGCGTCTCTTCACCCGCCGGGTTTTCTGTACCGTCAACAAAGCCGCTCAGATCACGCTCTTCAACCCAACGGAAGCCGTGGATCTCTTCTTTCACTTCAATGCAGTCACCAAAGGCTTCCATTGCCGCCTGAGCGACAGAGAAGTTTACGTCATGACGCAGAGAAAGAATGTGGATCAACACATCGAACTGGGTCGTCGGCGCAAGGCCTTTACCGTAGCCCGGAAAATCTTTCAGCTCTTCGGCCCCAACGCCGCCGCTCAGAGCGCGCCAGGTGTTGTTACCAAAGGCAACCACCGCACCAAGATGCGCGTCCGGGAATTTCGCTTCAAAAGTTGCCAGTTTGTCGGCAAATGTTTTACTGGCCGCACGCAGGGCGTCAACTTCCCCTTTAACGTTGGCTTCGATCCAAATCGCCGCGCGGCAATGTTCTGGCAAAATGCCACTCTGAACCTGAGACATTGTTCCTCCTGAAAATAAGAATGCCACGCAATCCGTGGCATTGTTGGGCGCTATTTTACGTGTTTTTTTGCGGCGGCGGTTTGTTCAGACGCAAATTAACGCCGCCAGATAATTTTACTGACTTTCCAGTTTTTCAAGGTATCGTCCGAAGGCATTAACCCTTCAGGACCACTCCATTCCCCGCTGAACTGGTAGCTAATATGTTGACTGCCTTCAGCTTTACATTCGACGGCACGATTATCATCACCATCAGCTTTTTGGCAATTGCCAAATGCTTTGCTGTAAAGGTCGCTAAACGGTGTACCGATTTTAACACCGGTGTCAGCAGGAATATCGCTATCCAGCACATCAATGCGGCTGATCGTGCCCTGATCGCCGTTAATTATCATCGCCACGTTGTCGCCTTTCATCACTTCAAAAAAGCGCACCACGTTGCCGTTCGCGGTTTTCATTCCGCTGCGCAGGCGATAATCACCATCAAGCGCATCGGCAATAGCTTGTTCTTGCAGTGGTGTGGACGCCGTTAATTCACCCACGCCCTGCTCGCTCACTTTGGTGGACGACCCAAACCAGTTCCACGGATTAGCGGCAGACCAGTTAACTGACGACATCGTTGAACAGCCGGTCAGCATCAACGGCATAGCGCATAACATTAAACGCAGCGATTTCATGTCACTTCCTTTGGTTATTCAATAACGTTGCTTGGAGTGCAAATTCACCAAAAAGTGCCGTTATTCTTTTTCTTCATTAAAACAAGCGCGTAAACGTCGATTGGTCAGCAGCCAGATTAACGCCACAATATCCGCCACTACCAGCGCCAGACCGATACCGCTAACGGATTCACCGTTCAGCCACAGCCACGGTTGCCAGCAAAGCAAAACAAGCTGCGCCAACAGCAACAGAAAATAGAGTACATGCCAGATACGGGGAAATGAAGCCCGCCGACCACTCAGCAAAAACGCCAGCACCGCCGGAATACCGGGAATCAACCCCAGCCAGAAATTATCGTGATCGGGATAAAACAGATTTAGCAGCGCAGTACCCTGCTCGCGCGACGCACCGGCAATGACAAACAGCACCCAGGTTCGCGCCTGAAGCAACAGCACAAGCCAGAAGAGAAAAGGTAAACGCAGGCGTCCGTGCGCATCATAATGGGCAGGATGAAACTCAGTACTCTTCATCTTCAATCAAACGCTTGCCCAGACTCAGCACGTCGGCGTGTTCATATCCAAGGCGTTCATACATTCCGAGCACCATGTCGTTATCTTCCGGCACATTGATCTGAATTTTCGGACAGCCGCGAGCAATCAGTTTTTTCTCCAGCCGATTAAGCAACGCATTGGCAATGCCACGCCCACGAAACTCAGGATGCACGCCAAGATAATAAGCGGATCCGCGATGCCCGTCATAACCGCCCATCACCGTTCCGACCACTTCACCGTTCACCTCAGCGATCAGAAACAGACTGACGTCATGGTTCATTTTGCGCTCGATGTCCATTTCCGGATCGTTCCACGGACGCAGCAAGTCGCAACGCTCCCAAAGGGTAATGACCTCTTCGAAATCTTCCTGGCGAAATACGCGTATCTCCATGGTATTGGTTACCTTTTTGCGGATTAAAAGGCTGATTATGGCGTGAACGGTCGAATTAGCCAATATCTGACGAAAATCGGTTGAAAAAGTGGCATAATGGGGAGTTGTCAACTATTGAAATGAAAAGTAAAACAATTCTCAACAGCAAACGGTCGTAACGGATTACGCGATACGATATAACATCTGGAACTTTATTATTACAACTCAGGCCGTATGAGCACTTTTAAACCACTAAAAACACTCACTTCGCGCCGCCAGGTGCTGAAAGCCGGATTGGCTGCCCTGACGTTGTCAGGAATGTCGCAAGCCATCGCCAAAGAAGAACCTTTAAAAACCAGTAACGGACACAGTAAGCCGAAAGCCAAAAAAAGCGGCGGCAAACGTGTCGTTGTTCTCGATCCAGGCCACGGCGGAATTGATACCGGAGCGATTGGTCGCAATGGATCGAAAGAAAAACATGTGGTGCTGGCGATTGCCAAAAACGTCCGTTCCATTTTGCGTAATCATGGCATTGATGCGCGTTTAACGCGTTCTGGCGATACGTTTATCCCGCTGTACGATCGCGTTGAAATCGCCCATAAACATGGCGCTGACCTGTTTATGTCAATTCACGCCGACGGCTTTACTAACCCGAAAGCTGCCGGTGCTTCGGTATTTGCTCTCTCGAACCGCGGCGCAAGTAGCGCAATGGCGAAATACTTGTCTGAACGCGAAAACCGCGCTGATGAAGTTGCCGGTAAAAAAGCGACTGACAAGGATCACCTATTGCAACAAGTGCTGTTTGATCTGGTACAAACCGATACTATTAAAAACAGCCTGACGCTCGGCTCACATATTCTGAAGAAGATTAAGCCGGTGCATAAGCTGCACAGTCGCAACACCGAACAAGCCGCGTTTGTAGTGTTGAAATCGCCATCTGTTCCTTCGGTGCTGGTGGAAACTTCTTTTATCACCAACCCGGAAGAAGAGCGGCTGTTAGGCACGGCGGCATTTCGCCAGAAAATCGCCACAGCCATTGCCGAAGGCGTGATCAGTTATTTCCACTGGTTTGACAACCAGAAAGCACACTCGAGAAAGCGGTAAGAGATGAAACCCAACGCACACCAGGTTAAACAGTTTCTGCTCAACCTTCAGGATACAATTTGTCAGCAGCTGAGCGCCGTCGATGGCGCAGAATTTGTCGAAGATAGCTGGCAGCGCGAAGCTGGCGGCGGCGGACGTAGCCGGGTGTTGCGTAATGGTGGTGTTTTCGAACAGGCGGGCGTCAACTTTTCACATGTCCACGGTGAGGCGATGCCTGCTTCCGCCACTGCTCATCGCCCGGAACTTGCCGGACGCAGTTTCGAAGCGATGGGCGTTTCGCTGGTAGTGCATCCGCATAATCCGTACGTTCCCACCAGCCACGCGAATGTGCGCTTTTTTATTGCCGAAAAACCGGGTGCCGATCCCGTCTGGTGGTTTGGCGGTGGATTCGACTTAACCCCTTTCTATGGCTTTGAAGACGATGCTATTCACTGGCACCGCACCGCCCGTGACCTGTGCCTGCCATTTGGCGAAGACGTTTATCCGCGTTACAAAAAGTGGTGCGACGAATACTTCTACCTCAAACATCGTAACGAACAACGCGGTATTGGCGGGCTGTTCTTTGATGACCTGAACACGCCAGACTTTGATCACTGTTTCGCCTTTATGCAGGCGGTAGGTCAAGGCTACACTGACGCTTATTTACCGATTGTTGAACGACGCAAAGCGATGGAATACGGCGAGCGCGAGCGCAATTTCCAGCTCTACCGTCGCGGTCGCTATGTCGAGTTCAACCTGGTCTGGGATCGCGGAACGCTGTTTGGCCTGCAAACTGGCGGGCGCACCGAGTCTATCCTGATGTCAATGCCGCCACTGGTACGCTGGGAGTATGATTATCAACCGGAAGCAGGCAGCCTGGAAGCGGCGTTAAGTGAGTTTATTAAGGTCAGGGATTGGGTTTAATATCATGAAAATAAAAGAAAAATAACCCTATGTTTGTGGCTTGAAATTAATTCTGTTTAATTTGTGTGCCATAGTGACACCCTAATATCTAATAATAATCTCTTTCGACTTAATATCCTCAGGCAAGGAGCGCCTCTATGACTCACCGTATTCCCTGTAAAAGCCCCGCTTGTACATCAACCATTCTTCCGGAAACCGCTGCGCGTACTGACGGATACTGTATGCCCTGCGTTCAGGCACAACAGCAGCGTGAGCACGATGAATATATCAGGAAAAATAAAAAGACCGTGAATGTGTTTGCTGGGCTAAGCGATCCGATTGCCATGCTGAAATTAGTTCACCAGCCACGGAAATTCGATGCGTTAATCGACTGGACTCCCTGCCCCGCTCCCACCGATGCCCTGTATCAACAGTTGACCGCCGATCAAGCGCAGCTGATGGCTGATTACGCCACAGAACGCTTTGCGTCTGGTGAATATGAACACGCTCAGGAGATTTGTCTTTGTCTGGCGGCGTTTACCCAGGCAAATCTGGATGCATATTTACGAGAGTGGATCTCTTATGATGATTTAGACGCTTATTCTCCTCTGCCTTTCCACCGCGCCCCAGCGGATGTTCGCGATACGCTGTTAGAACGGGTTGAGGATGATGCAGAAAACAGAAATTGTATTCTGCAATGTCTGGCATGGATTGGGGATGACGTTGTTGTTGAACGTTTTGCCTACTGGCGCAATAACCCGCCGCTGTGGCGCAGTTCACTTTACATCGCGCCAGAAGAATATGCGCATGAGGCCGGTTGGGAGTTAACCGCTGAAGATCAAAGGCGTAATCTCTATTTTCCTCAATGTTTTCATCTGGAGATGAAAAGCACCGGGTCTTGCGAAGCTTTGCGTGTTGTTGATGAACGCAGCGATACCTGTCCAAAGTGCGCATTGCCCCTAACAAATCTTTTCGACGTTGACCTGAAGGCAACGGGTCTTAGCGATAACGGCAGTTTTCGCGTCGTGACTTGCGAATGTTGCACCGCCTACAGCACCATTTTCGGCTACATGGACTCAAAGGGTAACGCTCATTTGTCTGCAAAAAATATCCCGCCTGCCTGGCTGCCGGATGATGTATCGGAATGGCGTCGACTCCCTGTAAACAGCATGAGACAGGGAAACCTTAGGTCACCGTTATTTGCCGCAGACCCATTTTTACCTGTCTCTTTCTCGCAACTTGGCGGGCATCCAACCTGGATTCAGGACGCGGAATATCCTCTCTGTCCGCAATGTTCCCACACAATGATGTTTCTTGCGCAACTGGATTATGCCGATATTGAACAATATGGCGAAGGGATAATTTACGCGTTTATCTGCCCGGAGTGCCGGACAACAGCGACGTCTTATCAGCAATCTTAGAAATTATTTTGCGCCAGTTTGCTCACGGGAGCATTTAAGAATGTCAGACACATCAAATAAAGAAAGTAAATGGCACCCTCATCTGGATATGAGTTTTCTGGGATGTGTGCTGGCATTTGCTATAGAAGTTTATTTTGAAGAACACATTTTTATTCCCCACGGTGGAGGAGCAAGTTTTGGATTGATAGCACTCATCGTTATTAATTTTATGACTATCCCGGTAGTGATCGTGGTAACAACACTATTTTGCTATTTATTTAAAATTTCGCGAAAGCGCGTAAATTGTATGTTGGTATTCCTGCTGGCGTGTATTCTGACAATTGTCGGTTTGTTTATCGCCTATCCCGTTGGGCAATAAAATACATAGCAATTCAACGTAATTTGTAACTTCACTATGGACCGGATCAAACACCATCCTCATCCGGCCCTCACCCTCACTCCAGTTCCTGCATCCGCTGATGTAGCGTCAGAGACGGCTTCTCGGCAAACAGTTGCTGGTAATCCGTGGCGAATTGCCCCAGATGCCAGAATCCCCACTGCATGGCGGCATCTTTGACCGTTGTACTTTGCGACCACGGGCTTATCAGTTCGCGGCGCACGGCGTTCAGGCGAATGCGTTTCAGCCACGCGTTTGGGCCAATGCCTAAAAGAGCGTGAAACGCGTTTTGTAGCGTGCGGCGGCTGACATGCAGTTGATTGCACAAATCCAGCACGGTTACCGGTTCGGACATATTCTCCAGCACATATTCACGCGCGCGGGTCAACAAGCGACGGTAACTCTGGTGGCTGATACTTTCCGCCGTCACCATTGGCTGCGCTTCTTCCAGCATCGCCCCCATCGCCATTAGCAAATTATCCCCCAGCACTTTTCGCACTGCAGGCTGATGGAGATTTTCCGGGTTCTCGCAAAATGTCGCCAGAGCCTGTTGGACAAAGCCCCACAGCGCGGCTTTATGCTGCTCTTTCACTTCCAGCGCCGACTGGTTACGTAACATATGCAGCACCCTTTCCGGGTTATGCAAAAAGTTAGCCTGACGGGTGATGACATCTTCAGAAAGCACCACGCCAAGGATCGTGTAATCGTCCGGCGTACTTAATTCAAACTCGGTTCCTCCAGGGCGCGTCGCTATTTCTGCGCTTCCCAGACATTGCGAACCGATAAATCCCTGCTCACCGCGTGTCGCCGGAATGCCAAACCAGAACGAGTTCGGCCAGACCAGGCACGACTGACGCAGCGCCAGACCGGTGTATTCACGAAAAACCTGAATATCATCGAGTAGAATTTCCGTAAATTCACCATGAAACTTGCCCGGATGCAGCTGATCGTAAATCTGCTGCCAGGCGGTAATCGTCAAAGCATGTTCATAGACATCCGTTGTTTGCCGTTGATGAACATTATCCACTTCGACCTTCGGCGTGAGCTTCAGGTTTTCGGGTAAGGGTTCATGATAAAGATGGTGCAAATTGGCTGTACGGGTCTTTTTCATGATGTTAATGCCGGGTGTTGTAGGACACCCGGCACCTCCGACAGGTTAATGGGGCTTGAGACGATAACGACTACTGCGTTTACGTAACGTCCCGGCAGAAAAGAGCTGTTCGAGCGCATTTCTGGCTTTTTCCAGCGGCCAGCCAAAGTGGGCAGCCACTTCTCCTGCCGTCATTCCCTGACGTACTGATGTTAACAGCGCCAACAACTCGTCAGCAGATTCCGCGACGATAACTGGCGCGTCGGGTTCCTTTACGGATTGCTTCGGCTGGCGGTTAAAGCCAGTAACCAGCCACTGGGTGTCATCGTCTGGCCGACCGATCTCCTTACGGCTGATGACACGCCCGGTACGCATCGCGGCAGCACAACCTGCGTCCAGCGCCGCACGACACGCCGCCAGATCGCCTTCCACCACCAGCGTTAGGCGACCAGGGTCAAGCACTTCGTGACTGAGCAGACGAACGTTAGCTGCTTTGAGCATGGCATCAGCTGCATCTATCGCGGCGACCATGCCGTCCACTTCCAGCAATCCCAGTGCATTGATCATCGGCAACCTCCGTTACGCACGCTGGATTGGATTACGCGCGATTTCCAGCACTGCATCGGTAAAGGCGTTACAGGCTGCTTTACACGCGGCCTGGCTACCGGTTAAAAATGCTGCCGAGTAGTTGGTTTCAGACGGTGGCGGGACATAGGTCACCAGCTGCACGTCGGCAGATTTCAACGCTGCATCAATGCCGTAGGTCGCTTCCAGCGGCGGTGCCACCAAATACGCCATCGGATCGCCAAGCGTGATCCCGGCGGTTGATGAGAGATAAGAACCGGTACGCGAAACTACATGTGCCAGGAATGCCGTATCTTGCGCGTCGTTAGCCCACTGGAAAGCCGCGCCATTTTCAATATGCGCAACCATCGCATCCAGACCAGCACGCACTTCCGCCGGGTTTGGCCCCCCGAGCATAATCAGCACTTCACCGGCAGTCGGTGACGGGCCGTGTGCGGCTCCCGCATACAGCGAGCGACCATACACGACTTCAACCATCGCCTGCTTGGTCGCTTCGTCAGCCGCAATGTAGGTGACGTCATCGGAATCAGCAGAAATCAGCCCGAGGCTACGAATATGCGGCGGCAATTTCAGTTCACGCGCAAATTCGGCGTTAACAGAGGCAATCACCCGCATGGCGGTTACCGACGGTCGAATCAAATCTAAAGCTGGCATGATGCCTCCTTATCGGGTCATGTTGATGCCGGATGCTTTCTGCTCCAGCATACGTTTCGCCAAATCCACAATGACGGCTGCGGCTTCAACCGGCGGCGTGCCGCCCTGGTGAATGTTAGAGATACAGGTACGGTCGGCCTCAACGGTGGTTGCCATACGCGGCGAGTAAACGGCGTAGCAGGAGAGACTTTCTGACTGCCCCAACCCCGGACGTTCACCCACCAGCAGGATCACCACTTTCGCGCCAAGAAGTTCGCCAATCTGATCTTCAATCTTCACGCGACCGTAACGCACAAAGAACGGTGTGCCGACTTTCAACCCGGCCTGTTTCAGGCCCGCCATCAGCGGTGGCAGAATCTCTTCATAGTTCACGGTGATCGCATCAGTAGACAGACCATCGGAAATAACCACCTGTACGTCCGGATTGGCAACACACTGCGCTTTCAGCGCTTCAACAGCCTCTGCACACAAGCGGCGGCCCATATCCGGGCGAGTCAGATAGAGATTTTTGTCGCTAATTTCAGAGCGGACTTCCAGCAAGCCCTGCGCTTTCACCCACTCTTCCGGCACTTCTTTCAGTACGGTGTCTTTCGAACGAGAGTGATCGGCCAGGAAACGCAACAGCGCCTGGGTACGCGGACGCGGACCAGCACGACCGGTACAGACGCGAGCCACGGTGCTGCGGCGCAGTTCTGTTAATACGTCTGCGCGATGCGGGTTTTCAACGCCAATCCACGCTTTTGCTTCCGCGGAACCTAAATCCAGCGCGCAGCTTTCCGAGGTCACCGGTGCCGCACAGGTGGTAGTGGCGCATTTTGCTTCTGACGGCGCGGGGGCCGCTTGTCCCATTGACGCCATCACGCTGCGTACAATTTCTTCAATCTGTTTTTGATCCATGATGTGTTATCTCCGCGTCATCAGAAGAACAGTGACGGATCGCCCGCCCGTTTGGTCAGGCGACCGTTTGCCATAATGCCCATGCTTTCCAGCCAGCGTTCAAACTCCGGTGACGGGCGCAGGTTGAGTAACTGACGCACAGTGGCGGTGTCGTGGAAGGCCGTAGTCTGATAGTTGAGCATGATGTCATCGCCCAGCGGCATCCCCATGATGTAGTTGCAGCCTGCGGTGGCGAGCAGGATCATCAGGTTTTCGTTGAGGTTCTGGTCAGCGTCAGCGTGGTTGGTGTAGCAGCAGTCACAGCCCATAGAAATGCCGCTCAGTTTGCCCATAAAGTGATCTTCTAAGCCCGCACGGATAATCTGCCGGTCGTTGTAGAGATACTCTGGCCCAATAAAGCCCACTACGGTGTTGACGATAAACGGATCGTAATGACGTGCCAGCCCGTAGTTACGCGCTTCCATCGTTACCTGATCTGCACCGAAGTTAGCGCCCGCCGATAGCGCAGAACCCTGCCCGGTTTCGAAGTAGAGGCAGTTTTCCCCGGCGATACGGTTAAACTCTGCGCCCACTGCGCGTGCTTCATCGAGCATCGCCAGCTCTACGCCAAACTCTTTCAGCCCTTTTTCACTGCCGCAGATACTCTGGAAAATCAGCCCGCCCGGCGCACCGCGACGAATCGCTTCGATCTGGGTGGTGACGTGCGCCAGCACGCAGCCCTGGGTTGGAATGTTGAATTTGTCGATCACGCCATAGATGGTATCCAGCACGCGGCTTAAGTTTTCCACGTCGTCAGTCACCGGGTTAACGCCGATCACCGCATCGCCCACCCCGAAAGAAAGCCCTTCGTAGATTTGCGCGGCGATACTTTGCACGTCGTCGCGGGTATCGTTTGGCTGCAAACGGGCGCTGAAGGTGCCCGGAATACCAATAGTTGTATTGGCTTTTTTGATTACCGGCATTTTCTTCGCGCCGTAGATCAGGTCCGCGTTAGAGCAAATCTTCGCTACCGCCGCGACCACTTCCGAGGTCAGCCCTTTGCGGGTAAAAGCAATGTCGTCAACGCTGGTTTCATCACTCAGCACATACTCACGCAGTTCGCTGATGCTCCAGTTTTTAATCTGGTTGTAGGCCGTTTCGTTAACGTCGTCCTGAATCAGTCGCGTCACGCAGTCATCTTCATAGGCAATCACCGGATTATTGCGGATGTCCGCTACGGTCATTTCCGACAACACCTGCTTTGCAGCCACGCGCTCCTGTGAGCTTGCCGCTGCAACGCCCGCCAGCACATCCCCCGAACGCAGTTCGTTGGCTTTAGCCAGCACCTCTTTTACATCCTTAAACTGATATACATTGCCGAACAATGTGGTCTTTAGTTTCATAAGTCGTTCCCTCAGGAAGGAAATGCGAGTGATTTCACCGTCACCGGCACAACCGATCCGCCAAAAAGAGGCGTACCAATGTCGATATAGTCCCCCGCGCGGACAATCACTTCGTCAATGACTGCCAACGGGAGTTGTTGTAGCTGTGGGCGCAACAACATGCCCAGAGCTTTACCAAAATCCTGCCCGGCCACCACCAGCAGGGGATGCGGATTCGGAAAACGCGCGACGAAATCGACCAGCGCGTTGATGACCGTCAGTACCGCGGCGTAACGCACAGGCAGCGAGGCGGGAAGCGCCAGCACGTACGCGTCAGTTTTGGGGCAAAGATCCAGCTGAATCAGCGCCTGTTGCCAGGCACTCACCAGATCCGTTTCATCAATTGGGATCGCCACCGGCAAATTGCGCAGCGGCAGTTGTACGCCCTCCAGCCAGATTGTGCTGCCAGAGAGCGAAAGGGTATGTGCACCCGCGCCAATCACCGTGGCGCGTACGGTTTGCGCCGGAAACTGCACGTTCATCTCACGCAGACGAGGATGCTCATGCAGCGCCGTTGCCAGAAGCGGGCCGATATCGGCAAAACAGAACGGGTCGGCGGGCTGGTGGCGATAACATTCGCCCACGCCGCCAGAAAGCGTAATGATTTCGGGCGTAACACCTGCGGGCAGCAAACCGGTTTGCATCAATGCCTGCGCGAGCGGCGAGAGCGTTCCGTCAATCACTTCGACAATCAGTTCCGCCATCCGCCGGGTAACCTGCACCAGCTGCGCGCCGGTCAGCGAACGGGCGTCAGTGCCTGCACCGAAGCACTCATCCACTATCATCTGCCCCGGTTTATGAGCGTAAACCACGCGCCCCTGGCTGTCGGTTTCCAGCAGGCGACCGCCGACGTTGAGGCAAGCGGTGCCGCTGATTTTTCCGGCATCGAACAAAGCGTAGTTCGCGGTGCCACCGCCAATATCGATATTCAGTACCCGACACAGCCGTTGTTCAGAAAGGGTTTGCGCCCCGGCACCGTGACCGGCGATCACGGATTCGAGATGCGGCCCGGCGCTGGCGACGACAAAATCGCCAAGCGACTGGGAGAGCGTCATCACCGCCGGGCGAGCATTGCGGGTTTTCGCGCTTTCACCGGTGATGATGATGGCACCAGAATCAACGCTTTCCGGCGCAATGCCCGCAGCCTGATATTGCTCGAGGATTAAGGTTTTCAGTTCCGCTTCTTTTAAACCGCCCAGTTTATCGACAGGGGTAAAGAACACCGGGCTTTGCCAGCTAATTTCGCGTTTGATGAATTCGTAGCGCGGCACCTGCGACACCGCCGCACGGTTAACCAGCTCCAGGTGGGAGAAGATCACCTGGGTGGTGGTAGTGCCGATATCGATACCGACGCTCAGTAGCTGGCGAGTGTTCACGATTGTGCCTCCGCTTCGGTTTTAGCCGCGGTCGCGTCTTCTTTTGGCACCAGCATCATCGCCACGCCAATCGCCGTAACGCCGCCGATCAACTTGCCGACAATCATCGGGAAGATCATGGCGTTCATGTTGGCAGCGGCGAAGCCTAAATGGTCACCCAGGGCGAAAGCAGCGGAAACGGCGAAGGCACAGTTGATCACTTTGCCGCGGGTATCCATCTGCTTCATCATGCCGAACATCGGGATGTTGTTGGCAAGCGTTGCCACCATGCCGGCTGCCGCGATGTTGTTCATATTCAGCACTTTACCGACGCTCATCAGCGGTTTTTCAAACCAGCGGGTCAGCAGCAGCACCATCGGATACGCCCCTAACAGCACGCAGGAGATAGAACCGATAACTTCAATGGCGCGCATCACTTCACCGGGTTTATCGCCAGGGGCCATAAAGATAGGATCCAGACCGGGGATCAGTTCCCAGCCAAGGAGGAATTTCACTACCGCGGCAGCAAGACCGAGGGTGATCAATGCAACGAGGAATTTGG
This sequence comes from Escherichia sp. MOD1-EC6300, assembly GCF_002965045.1. Taxonomy (NCBI): domain Bacteria; kingdom Pseudomonadati; phylum Pseudomonadota; class Gammaproteobacteria; order Enterobacterales; family Enterobacteriaceae; genus Escherichia; species Escherichia sp. MOD1-EC6300. The sequence goes on from NZ_PTRH01000009.1 coordinate 41,551, forward strand.
CGAAGATCTGGAAGCCGTTGATCATTTTTTCCGGGATGAATTTCAGCCCCAGCGCCACCAGCACCGCAACGATAAGTACCGGGATCATGTTCATCAGGATCAGGGCAAAGGTGAATTCCACCGGCTGACCGTTGATCTGCACACCGGAGTACATAGCCACCAGACCACCAGCAATACAGCCAATCGGAATGGTCACAATGCCCGCCAGCACGCCGAGCGCCAGATAACGACGGTCAGAAGGTTCGATAATGCCGAGCGCCACCGGAATGGAAAACACAATCGTTGGCCCCATCATCGATCCGAGAATTAACCCAGAGTATAGCCACGCTGCCACATCGCCGCCCGCCAGCTCTTTCGCGAGGAAGAAGCCGCCCATGTCGCACGCCAGCAGTGTTCCAGCGAACATTGACGGGTTTGCGCCGAGCATTTCGTAAACCGGGATAATCACCGGCCCAAGTACGTGGGCCAGTACTGGTGCCAGTGCGGTCATACCGACCATCGCCAGGCCCAGTGCGCCCATTGCCATAAAGCCTTCTTCGAACTGGCCGCCCGATCCTTCGATACTTTTACCAAACTTACCGAGGAAACGAGCCGAACCGCCGAACTGCGACAAGATCCTGTCTACGGCAGCTATCAGCATAAAGAACATCATGATGTACATGATGATTTCGTTAATTCCCATCGCCTTTACTCCCTGTTAGTTGTAATTAATTGCCGGATGCGGCGTGAACGCCTTATCCGCCCTACATGTGTAATCCCCCAGGTCGGATAAGACGCGGCAAGCGTCGCATCCGGCACTTGCACCGCGCCATTGGCGGATGCGGCGTGAACGCCTTATCCGCCCTACATGTGCAATCCCCCAGGTCGGATAAGACGCGACAGGCGTCGCATCCGGCATTTATTGCGCCGCTGCGTACAAGCCGACAATCTGCTCCAGGCTGGCGGTACGCGGGTTGCTGCGCAGACAAATATCTTCCAGCGCGGCCTGCGCCCATGCGCCGTAATGCGCAGATGCCGCACCAACATCGCCCAGTCGTTTACCAATCCCGACTTCCGCAATCAGCTCACTTACCGCGTTAATAGCGTCACGATCGTCGGATTTTTTAGTTCGCAGCGCCCGACCAATCTGACTAAACCGTTCGCGACAGACCATCCGGTTAAACTCCATCACCGTGGGCAGCAGCATGGCGTTCGCCAGACCGTGCGGAATATGCAGCGCCGCCCCCGGCTGATGCGCCATCGCGTGACATAACCCAAGTCCGGCACTGGAAAATGCCATTCCCGCCATGCATGAAGCCAGCAACATACTCTCGCGCGCGGCAAGGTCATGACCGTAACCCACTGCTTTCGGCAGTGATTTACCAATCATCGCAATTGCGCCAATCGCCAGGCTGTCTGTAAACGGTGTAGCGTTCAGCGCGCTGTACGCTTCAATGGCATGAGTTAACGCGTCGATACCGGTCATTGCCGTGACATGCGACGGCACACCTTCGGTCAGCGCGGCGTCGAGAATCGCCACATCCGGCATCAACGAGGCATGTGCTAACACCTGCTTGCGCCCGCTCACCGCGTCGATAATCACCGTTACATTGGTGGTTTCAGAGCCGGTTCCGGCGGTAGTTGGAATGGCAATCAACGGCAGGCGCGGTTGCAGAACGCTGGTTTCTGACATTTCTGCCAGCGTGCTATCGGGATTCGTTACCAGCAACGCCACGGCTTTTGCCGCATCCAGCACCGAGCCACCGCCAAACGCGATCACCCCATCACAGCCTGATTCACGCAACTGCGCCACGGCGGCACACACGTCAGTGATGCACGGTTCGCCCACCGGACATGGCCAGAGCGTCATGGCGATACCTTTAACGGCCAGGCTACGCGTCAGCCCGGCGGTCATCCCTGCCTGATGCAAAAAGCTGTCTGCCATCACGAACAGATGTTTCAGCCCACGCGTTTGCGCTTGCTGTCCGCAACTGCTCACCGCGCCCGGACCGCAAAGCGTCACCGGTGGAACGCTAAATGTTTTTACCCGTTGCAGATTCAGGGTATCGAACGCCTGAAAGAGCGCGGTCTGCAATTCATTTTGCATAGATCCCCTCCGCTTTCTCTCGCCCGCTACTGGCGATCGCCAGCGGGGTCATAAACAAACTGTGCTGCGGTAGATGCACCTGTAACGCCGGGAATTGTTTGCAAAACAGTTCCGCCACGCCCGGTTGCATACAGGAGCCGCCCGCCAGCCATAAATCAGTAATGCCCTGCCCTTCAATATGCCGGGCAACAATGTCCGCCATTTTTTCGTACACCGGCTTCACCGCAGGCCAAATCTCGTCACCGTGACCGCGCTTGTACTGCTCTGCCTCTTCCAGCGAAATACGGCGATTTCCGGCGAGAGTCAGAGAAATGTGATGTCCGCCGGTCGCTTCATCCGCTGAATAAGTCACCTTGCCCTTTTTCACGATGGCAATTCCGGTAGTGCCGCCGCCAATATCCACTACACCGGCGTTGTCCAGTTGCAGTAGATCCGCGACTGCGGTTGGCTCATCCAGCACATGGCTCACTTCCAGCCCGGCAGACTCCAGCACATTGATGGAAATACGCGGATCCGTACCTGGTGGAAATGAAGTCGCCGCACGGCTAAAACGGCGACCAAATTGCTGCTCGAGGGTATCGAGATGGCGACGAACAATCGTAACTGCACCGAAGAAATCCCAGACGATGCCGTCGCGGACCACATCGGCCCAGTCGAGGCATACCGCCACCGGCTGACCGTCGCCGTCGACAACCATCGACACCACATCGCAGGTGCCCAGATCCACCCCTAACCACAACGGAGACTCCGTGGTGGCGGGCGTCTGGTTACACAGCGTTGCCGCCGTTTGCAGACGCGGGGTAAGCCATTGTTCGTCGTGCGCCATCGGTTACTCCTTAAACAATGCGAAACGCATCGACTAATACACAGCGACGCAGACGGACAAACGTACGCGCGCTGGTTACCCCTTCACCGGTTGGCGTGGTGATGGTCATCGTGGTCCAGCCTTCCCCGCCCAGCCCCAGCCCGGCAATGCACGGTCCGTTCTTAACGAAAATACTGGTATCAATGGCGTTCGCCATTTGGTTCATGTTCTCGATATTGCGCGAGTGCATTGCCGCCGTGTGGTGGCAACCGCCTTCCAGTTTCACCGCCAGCGCAATGGCATCCGCCACGTTGGCGACGCGCACGACCGGCAGCACTGGCATCATCAGTTCGGTCACGGCAAACGGATGTTCTGCGGGGGTTTCTACAAACAGCAAGCGCGTTTCTTGCGGCACGTTCAGGCCGATTGCCGCCGCGATTTTCGCCGCATCGCGACCCACCCAGTCACGGCTGACGGTGCCTTTTCCGCGCTCATCGATATTTTTCAGCAACACCGGTTGTAACTGCTGTGCCTGTTCTGCGGTCAGTTTCACCGCATGCTGGCCTTCCATCAGACGCATTAGTTCATCGGCTACGCTATCAACAACAATCAGCACCTTTTCATCGGCACAAATGATGTTGTTATCGAAAGAAGCGCCTTTGACGATAGACTGAGCGGCACGGGCGAGGTCGGCGGTTTCATCCACCACTACCGGTGGGTTGCCAGCGCCTGCGGCAATCAGACGTTTATTGGTGTGTTTACGCGCCGCTTCCACTACCGCTTCGCCGCCGGTCACCACCAGCAGGCCGATACCCGGGAACTTGAACAAACGTTGCGCGGTTTCGATATCCGGATTGGCCACAGTAACCAGTAAGTTTTCCGGCCCGCCTGCGGCAACAATCGCCTGGTTGAGCAGCGTAATAGCCCGTTGAGAGACTTTTTTCGCCGCCGGATGCGGGGCAAAAATGACGCTGTTGCCCGCGGCAATCAGGCTGATGGCGTTATTAATTACGGTTGCCGCCGGGTTAGTGGAAGGCGTCACCGAAGCCACCACGCCCCAGGGCGCGTTTTCAATTAAAGTCAGGCCGTTGTCACCGGTCAGCACCTGTGGAGAGAGGCACTCAACGCCTGGCGTACCGCGTGCCTGAGCGACGTTTTTGGCAAATTTATCTTCTACGCGGCCCATACCCGTTTCACTGACGGCAAGTTCCGCTAAATCTCTGGCGTGTTTTTCGCCTGCTTCACGAATAGCGGCAATGGCTAACTGGCGCATTGCCACGCTCTTTAACCCTTGCTGGGCAATTTTGGCTGCCGCAACGGCGTCATCCAGGGAAGCAAAAACGCCCATCTCATGAACGGCGGCGGGCGGCGTGTCACTGCTTTGCATTTTCAGCAGTACCGCTTTCACCACCTGTTCAATATCCTGTTGATTCATGATGTTCTGCCTTATTTGTGGAAAATTACCTGACCGCCAGAGACCACCTCATCGACAATGCCAATTACGCACAGATCGACCGGTGACGTTTCGCTTTTATGCGCCTGGCGGGCGGAACTGCCACTCACCAGCAACACCCACTCCCCGGTTCCCGCGCCAATATTGTCGATGGCGACGGCGCATTGCCCGTCAGGATTACCTTGTGGATCAATCATTTCCACCATCAGCAATTTGTCATGCGCCAGTCCGTGATGGCGTACGGTACAAACAATTTGTCCAGTGACGACTGCCAGTTTCATACCCGCCTCCGTGGCGTATTTCAGGTAAAAGCTCCCCCTACCCTCCGCGGAAGGTAAACTGAAAAAGGAGAGAGCGTGACGCCCGGATCGACGTCACACAGGGTGATTACAGGTTGCTGCTATCGCCTTTCAGGCCGATCGGGAAGACCTCTTCCAGATCGCCGTGCGGACGCGGAATAACATGTACGGATACCAGTTCACCGATACGCTGTGCCGCTGCGGCACCGGCATCGGTTGCGGCTTTACAGGCTGCAACATCACCACGAACCATGGCAGTACACAGGCCGCCGCCAATCTGCTTAACACCAACCAGCTTGACGCGCGCAGCTTTCACCATCGCGTCAGAAGCCTCAATCAGTGCAACCAGGCCCCGGGTTTCGATCATTCCTAATGCTTCCATTGTGTTTTCCTCTTTATAGGGGTCCAGAACGGGACCGTTCATTCAACCAGTGTTTGTAAACTGCTTTCGCGGTTCACTTTTGTCTGACGCGGCACAGCTGCCACCAGCGCCAGCTCGATAATTTCCTGCACGCTACAACCACGAGAAAGATCGTGCATCGGCGCGGCAAGTCCTTGTATCAATGGCCCGACGGCACGATATCCGCCAAGTCGTTGTGCGATTTTGTAGCCAATATTTCCCGCCTCCAGCGACGGAAAAACCATCACATTGGCTTTGCCCTGTAGCGGGCTGGCTGGCGCTTTTTGCGCCGCCACTTCTGGCACAAAGGCGGCGTCAAACTGCAACTCGCCATCGACGACCAGCTGCGGTGCGCGCTCACGGACGATTTCTGTCGCTTGCTGGACGTTGGCAACGCAGGGGTGACGGGCGCTGCCGTTACTGGAGAACGACAACATCGCCACCCGCGGCTCTTCTCCGGTGATGGCTCGCCAGGTTTCGGCGCTGGCAAGCGCGATATCCGCCAGTTGTGCCGCCGTCGGCTGTGGCACTACGCTGCAATCGGCAAAGCCCAACGCTGGACCGCTGTACTGTGGCAGCATCAGGAAAATGGAGGAGAGCGTTTTACAGCCTTGCTGCAAGCCGATAATGCGTAATCCGGCACGCAGCACATTCGCCGTGGAAGAGAGGTTGCCCGCGATACAGACATCCGCTTTACCGGCGCTGACCATTGCGGCGGCGAACATCAGCGGATCGGTAAGTTTTTCCAGCGCATCCGGCGGCGTTTTTTCGCCCGCGCGGGCCAGCCAGCGATGAGCAAATTCTTCCCGCATTGCGAGGTTGCTATGAGGATCAATCACCAGTAGCCCGTCCATCGCCACGCCGTGGCTGAGCGCAAACTGACGAAGTTCAAACGGATTGGCGACCAGAATGGGCGTTGCCAGACCTTGTTGATGTAAATATTGCGCAGCTTTCAGCACACGTTGATCTAACGCATCCGGAAAAACTACTCTGGCGGGCGCTCGCAACGCCAGTTCACGACAACGTTCAATAATCATTGCGTCTCTCCCAGTCGTTGTTGGATCTGTTTCACCGTTAGCGGCTGCTTCGTTACGCTCAAAATCATCATCACGTAGACCGTGCTGGAAAGGCGGTTCAGCGCCTGTAAGATGTCCGGGCGTAATACTTCAAAACTGCGGGTGATAAACACCTGCGCCGCTACGGTTTCGGTTTCCCGCACTTTGGTGCGTAGCAGATTCAGCAACGCCGCATCACGTCCGTGGCTGGCTTCCGGCACCAGATGATCGTGGTCGAGATAACGTAGTGGCTGGTGAGAAAGTCGATGCAGATCTTCGTCAGAAAACCCGACAATCGCCTGGCAGCCCAGCGGTTCGCCCAACACATCGGCACGCATAATGTTGCCAAGACGCGAACGGATATCCGCCAGCCACGGCTGCCACGGTTCTGTCAGTTCAATTTGCAGCCACACTACCAGCGCAATGGTGCTGTCGAGAACAGCGCGAAAACCCAGGCGCGGATCGCTTTTGGCGACCATTTTTTCCGCCGACAGGTGAGTCAGCGTGTCCGGCTTTTTCGCCACTGGCTGGTGACACAGTTCGCAGCACGCCTGCGGATGTTCATCACTACTGGTCAGCACGTGAACGGGCTGTAGCTGCTGCTGTTCATCGTCAACAAACAGGCGGCCCTGCTCGTCAATAAACTTGATGCGCAGATGGCGGCTTTCCAGTAACTCCCGGGCAGAGGGCGTCAGGCGACTGTCCGCAGGGAGATGGATCTCTGCGCCTTCGCTGAGCGTATGGTTCGCTCTTAGCCATGCTTCGGTGATGAAATCTTTCATAGGGATTGCCAGTTAGCCGGCCAGGCGACATACAGGAATTTCACGCTGGATGTCGTACCAAATTCGATGCTGGAGCCTTTCGGGATAAACATCACGTCGCCCGCTTTGGCGATCATGGTTTCGCCTTCATGGCGAACATGAAGCTCCCCTTCCAGTACCATGTCGATTTCGTCGTAGTTCAGGGTCCACGGGAAGAAGGCGTTCTCCCACTGCATAAAACCGGCGGCCATGCTGCTGCCGTCGTCTCCGGTCACGAGATCAGTCAAGCCTACGCAGTGCGGTTCCGCGCCATCGAAACGACCAAACTTCACGCTGCTGCCATCAATAACTTTGATGCCGCCTTTGCCGGTCACCGATTTAAAACTCGGCTGCATTGCCCCCTGCTCCAGCGACTGTTTTTCCTTCATCACTTTTTCCATCAGCTGCGCGACCAGGCTTTCGGTAAACTGGCCTTCCGGCAGCTGGGCGATGATGGTTTCGCGGATACGCTGGCTTTCAGTTTTATCGGCAGGCACGCTGACGGGAACAGATGCCGCTACTGGCGTCGATTCAGTGCATTCGGTGATGGTAAACCCCAGCAAGTCCGCCACTTCGCGGGCTTCCGGGGTAATAATGCTGGCGCGCAGAACCACAGACATTGCCTGTTCGCCGCGCGCATGTGCTTCACGAATATCATTCGCTGTGATGAGTTTTTTCACCTGCTTCCTCCTGTTCGGTGAGAGATGCCAGATAATTCACCAGTTGCTGCACGCTTTGCGGGTCGTGGCTGTTTAGCTCGAAAATCGGCTCTTCAAAACCAGTTTCAAGCAATAACTTTCGCGTTGCTGCGACGTCAGCATCCGGCATGTCCGTTTTACTGATGACGGCGATTTGCCGTTTGCTGGCACCAATATCCAGCAACCCGGCAGGCAATCGGCTTTCCGGGTCATTCGCGCCGTGGACATAAATCAGCATGTCCACATCCTGTAGCGTGGTAATTAAGGCGTGATACCAGCGGGGATGGCTAAAATATTCACCCGGCGTATCAATATCGCCCTTATCATTAAATTCCACGGCCTGTGTTTTTCTGGCGAGGGTATAATTCCCCTGCAACGCATTAAATAACGTTGTTTTTCCTGCCCCGACGGCACCCACAAACGCAATTCGTTTCATGAATGCCTCGTATTAACTTTTGGTCATTTCACACAGCGTATAATTTAATAAGCGTCCTAAACCGCTGACGGTTTGTGATAACGCTTCTTCTACTGCGCCCACCGAACCATAAATCACCAGTGCGCCGCTAAAACGGTCGAGGAAACCGATATGCACATCGGCAGCTTTCAGCGCTAAATCACCGGCGATCATCGCCGTTTCGCCGGGAGTTAGCGTCATAATGCCGATTGCGCCCGCATCCGGAACGCCGATTTTCTTCGCCAGTTCCTCGCCGGGATGCGCGATGAGATGCGCCAGCGTGACCTGTTTGCCGGGCACAAATTCCTGAATGATGCGTTCTTTATCCATGAGTCGCCGCCTGTGAAAAACTTTCGTGTATCGTGACAATTTTTCGTCAGAGTAAATAACAAAATTCGGCAAGCGCGTTTAAAAGGTGAGATAGATCACTAAGAATGGAGAGATATTTACTGTTATGAATAAACTTTCATATGCGACGCATGAATATAAATAAAATAATATCGAGATAGTTTATATGCTGCTTTTTTATTACTCGAAAACTTAGTAATAAGCTTTACTAATATATTGCAGTAAAACCGCTTACCCTGAATATTCAGGGTAAGCGTGAGAGTTAAGAATGAATTACAGCGGTTGGGTTTGCGCTTCAACCACGGCCAGCGCCACCATGTTGACGATACGACGTACGGATGCGATTGGTGTTAACACGTGAACCGGTTTCGCCACACCCATCAGCACCGGACCGACAGTCACACCTTCCGAGCTGGAAACGCGCAGTAAGTTGTAACTAATACGGGCAGCTTCCATGTTCGGCATCACCAGAATATTGGCGGAACCTTTCAAAGGGCTGTCCGGCATACGATCGCTGCGAATCGCTTCCACCAGCGCTGCATCGCCGTGCATTTCACCATCAATCATCAGTTCTGGCGCACGCTCTCTGACCAGTTCCAGCGCTTGACGCATTTTGCTCGACGACGGGCAGTCAGAAGAACCAAAGTTGGAGTGTGACAACAGAGCCACACGCGGCTCAATACCAAAACGACGAACAGTTTCTGCCGCCATCAAGGTGATCTCCGCCAACTCTTCTGCGTCTGGCTCGTCATTGACGTAGGTATCGGCAATAAAAGTGTTACCACTCGGCAATAGCAGCGCGTTCATTGCGCCTGCGGTGTGAACGCCATCGCGATAACCAAAGACATTTTTCACCACGCTGAAGTGTTCATGATAATCGCCCACCGTACCGCAAATCATTGCATCGGCTTCGCCACGCTGAACCATGATCGCGCCGATCACTGTCGGGTTACTGATCAGTGCCCGCTGCGCCTGCTCCTGAGTTACACCACGGCGCTTCATGATCTGGAAGTATTCGGTCCAGTATTCTTTAAAACGCGGATCGGATTCGTTATTGACGATCTCAAAATCAACGCCCGCTTTGATCTGCAAGCCCAGTTTTTGAATGCGCATTTCGATCACGTTCGGACGACCGATAAGGATCGGTTTCGCCAGTCCCAGAGTCACCAGTTCCTGAGTAGCATGCAGAACGCGTGCCTCTTCCCCTTCCGGTAAAACAACGCGCTTCGGCGCTTTGCGGGCCTGGGAGAAAATCGGCTTCATAAACAGGTTGGTTTTGTAAACGAACTCAGTCAGCTTGTCGATGTAGACGTCGAAATCAGCAATCGGACGCGTCGCCACACCCGACTCCATCGCCGCTTTAGCGACCGCAGGAGCGATCTTAACGATCAAACGCGGATCAAACGGTTTTGGAATGATGTATTCCGGGCCGAAGCTCAGATCTTGATCGCCATACGCCGAAGCAACGACTTCGCTCTGTTCCGCATGGGCCAGTTCTGCAATCGCGCGTACCGCCGCCAGTTTCATTTCCTCGTTGATGGCAGTTGCACCAACGTCCAACGCGCCACGGAAGATGAATGGGAAGCAAAGCACGTTATTAACCTGGTTCGGGTAGTCGGAACGGCCGGTACAGATGATGGCATCCGGACGCACTTCTTTCGCCAGCGGCGGCAGAATTTCTGGTTCCGGGTTCGCAAGCGCCAGGATCATCGGCGCACGAGCCATTTTCTTAACCATTTCCTGGGTCAGCACTTTCGGGCCGGAACAGCCCAGGAAAATATCCGCGCCTTCAATTACATCATCGAGGGTACGTTTGCCGTCATCTACCACCGCATATGCGGCTTTGGTTTCCGCCATATTTGGCTCACGGCCCTGATAGATAACGCCTTTTGAATCACAAACCACGATGTTATGTTTTTGCAGCCCCAGCGCCACCAGCAGGTTCATACAGGCAATTGCTGCTGCACCCGCGCCGGAAACCACCATCCGCACGTCGGAGATGTTTTTCTCCACCACGCGCAATCCGTTGAGGATGGCTGCAGTGCTGATAATTGCCGTGCCGTGCTGATCGTCGTGGAATACTGGAATATTCATCCGCTCGCGCAGTTTCTGTTCAATATAGAAACATTCTGGCGCTTTAATGTCTTCGAGGTTGATGCCGCCGAAGGTCGGTTCGAGCGCAGCGACAACTTCAATAAATTTGTCCGGGTCAAGTTCATCAACTTCAATGTCAAATACATCAATCCCGGCGAATTTCTTAAACAGAACGCCCTTGCCTTCCATCACCGGTTTGCCTGCCAGCGCGCCAATGTTGCCTAACCCCAGCACCGCCGTACCGTTAGAGATCACCGCCACCAGGTTACCACGAGCGGTATATTTGTAGGCTTTTAACGGGTCTTTTTCGATTTCAAGACAAGGTGCGGCAACGCCTGGTGAGTAGGCCAGCGCCAGATCGCGCTGCGTTGCCAGAGGCTTGGTTGGAGAAACCTGGATTTTCCCTGGAACTGGAAATTCATGGAAATCAAGTGCACTTTGTTTTAACTGGTCATCCATTTGGTTGTTCCTTTCACGTAACGTTCACAAATAAAGTGTGTGGGCAACAGCCCCTGCCCACAACGTGGCGCACATTATTACCTTGCCGGAGTCTACAGACTTTGAGCAAGTCCAAACTCTCACCATTAACATAATGTTTTGGTAATAATCCTATAACACTGATGTTACCTGCTTAATCCAGCAATACCATGCCTGTCTGCTATGCTTTTTTGATGCGTTTAGCGAAATTTCTCAGAAGTGTGAATTAACGCACTCATCTAACACTTTACTTTTCAAGGAGTATTTCCTATGAACGAGTTAGACGGCATCAAACAGTTCACCACTGTCGTGGCAGACAGCGGCGATATTGAATCCATTCGCCATTATCATCCCCAGGATGCCACCACCAATCCTTCGCTGTTACTCAAGGCTGCCGGATTATCACAATATGAGCATTTAATAGACGATGCTATCGCCTGGGGTAAAAAAAATGGCAAGACCCAGGAACAACAGGTGGTCGCTGCATGTGACAAACTGGCGGTCAATTTCGGTACTGAAATTCTCAAAATCGTACCCGGTCGCGTGTCAACAGAAGTTGATGCACGCCTCTCTTTTGATAAAGAAAAAAGTATTGAGAAGGCGCGCCATTTGGTGGACTTGTATCAGCAACAAGGCGTTGAGAAATCACGTATTCTGATCAAGCTGGCTTCAACCTGGGAAGGAATTCGCGCGGCAGAAGAACTGGAAAAAGAAGGTATTAACTGCAACCTGACGCTACTGTTTTCTTTTGCTCAGGCGCGGGCCTGTGCAGAAGCAGGCGTTTTTCTGATTTCGCCGTTTGTCGGGCGTATTTATGACTGGTATCAGGCGCGTAAGCCGATGGACCCGTATGTGGTGGAAGAAGATCCGGGCGTTAAGTCAGTGCGCAATATCTACGACTACTATAAGCAACACCACTACGAAACCATTGTAATGGGCGCGAGCTTCCGTCGCACCGAACAAATCCTCGCCTTAACCGGCTGCGATCGACTGACTATTGCGCCGAATTTGCTGAAGGAGCTGCAGGAAAAAGTTTCTCCAGTAGTGCGTAAATTAATCCCGCCTTCTCAGACGTTCCCACGCCCAGCCCCGATGAGCGAAGCGGAGTTCCGTTGGGAGCACAATCAGGATGCAATGGCGGTAGAAAAACTCTCTGAAGGCATCCGCCTGTTCGCCGTTGATCAACGCAAACTGGAAGATCTTCTTGCCGTCAAACTATAAACCAGCCACGGAGTGTTATATGTCCCGAAAAGACCTTGCCAATGCGATTCGCGCGCTCAGTATGGATGCGGTACAAAAAGCCAATTCTGGTCATCCCGGCGCGCCGATGGGCATGGCTGATATTGCCGAAGTGCTGTGGAACGATTTTCTTAAACATAACCCCACCGATCCAACCTGGTATGATCGCGACCGCTTTATTCTCTCCAACGGTCACGCGTCGATGCTGCTCTACAGTTTGCTTCATCTGACCGGTTACGACCTGCCGCTGGAAGAGCTGAAGAACTTCCGTCAGTTGCATTCGAAAACCCCTGGTCACCCGGAGATTGGCTATACGCCTGGTGTTGAAACCACCACCGGTCCACTTGGACAAGGTTTGGCGAACGCGGTCGGACTGGCGATAGCAGAACGTACACTAGCGGCGCAGTTTAACCAGCCGGATCATGAAATTATCGATCACTTCACCTATGTGTTTATGGGCGACGGCTGCCTGATGGAAGGTATTTCTCACGAAGTCTGTTCGCTGGCGGGCACGCTGGGGCTGGGCAAGCTGATTGGTTTTTACGATCACAATGGTATTTCCATCGACGGTGAAACCGAAGGCTGGTTTACCGACGATACGGCAAAACGTTTTGAAGCCTATCACTGGCATGTGATCCATGAAATCGACGGTCACGATCCGCAGGCGGTGAAGGAAGCGATTCTTGAAGCGCAAAGCGTAAAAGATAAGCCGTCGTTGATTATCTGCCGTACGGTGATTGGCTTTGGTTCGCCGAATAAAGCAGGTAAGGAAGAGGCGCATGGCGCACCACTGGGGGAAGAAGAAGTGGCATTGGCACGGCAAAAACTGGGCTGGCATCATCCGCCATTTGAGATCCCCAAAGAGATTTATCACGCCTGGGACGCTCGCGAAAAAGGCGAAAAAGCACAGCAGAGCTGGAATGAGAAGTTTGCCGCGTATAAAAAGGCTCATCCGCAACTGGCAGAAGAGTTTACTCGCCGGATGAGCGGTGGTTTACCAAAAGACTGGGAAAAAACGACGCAGAAATATATCAATGAGTTGCAGGCGAATCCGGCGAAAATCGCTACTCGTAAGGCTTCGCAAAATACGCTTAACGCTTACGGGCCCATGCTGCCTGAACTGCTTGGCGGTTCGGCGGATCTGGCTCCCAGCAACCTCACCATCTGGAAAGGTTCTGTGTCGCTGAAGGAAGATCCAGCGGGGAATTATATTCACTACGGGGTACGTGAATTTGGCATGACCGCCATCGCCAACGGCATCGCGCACCACGGCGGCTTTGTGCCGTATACCGCGACGTTCCTGATGTTTGTTGAATACGCCCGTAACGCCGCGCGGATGGCGGCACTGATGAAAGCGCGGCAAATTATGGTTTATACCCACGACTCAATTGGTCTGGGGGAGGATGGTCCGACGCACCAGGCGGTTGAACAACTTGCAAGTCTGCGCTTAACGCCGAATTTCAGCACCTGGCGACCGTGTGATCAGGTGGAAGCTGCGGTGGGCTGGAAGCTGGCGGTCGAGCGTCACAACGGGCCGACGGCGCTGATCCTCTCAAGACAGAATCTGGCCCAGGTGGAACGTACGCCAGATCAGGTAAAAGAGATTGCCCGCGGTGGTTATGTGTTGAAAGACAGCGGCGGCAAGCCGGATATTATTTTGATTGCCACTGGTTCAGAGATGGAAATCACCTTGCAAGCAGCGGAGAAATTAGCGGGAGAAGGTCGCAATGTACGCGTAGTTTCCCTGCCCTCGACCGATATTTTCGACGCCCAGGATGAGGAATATCGGGAGTCTGTGTTGCCTTCTAACGTTGCGGCTCGCGTGGCGGTGGAAGCAGGCATCGCCGATTACTGGTACAAATATGTTGGTCTGAAAGGGGCAATTGTCGGGATGACGGGTTATGGGGAATCTGCTCCTGCGGATAAGCTGTTCCCGTTCTTTGGCTTTACCGCCGAGAATATTGTGGCAAAAGCGCATAAGGTACTGGGAGTGAAAGGTGCCTGATGGTGATCGCCGGATGCTGATTGCCGGATGCTGATTGCCGGATGCTGATTGCCGGATGCGACGCTGACGCGTCTTATCCGGCCTACCGCGTCTTATCCGGCCTGACGCGTCTTATCAGGCTGACATGTTCCCGCTATTATGTTTAACGGGTGATCCACAACGTGGGCCAGGCGTCTGGTCCATGCCAGTTATCGCAGGTAGGTTCTGCAGCGTAACGCACCAGGCGAAAACGCTGACCGTCAAAGCGCCAGCGCGCCTGAATGCCACAATCGCTTAATCCTCGCCCTTTCGCTAAGGTCACCAGTTCACGCGATTTTTCATCGAATGTTGCGTTCATCAGTTCGAGTTCATTGGTCTCCTGACCGTTGTTGAACGGTAAACGCAACCGTACCGGGCGCGAGGCCAGTGGCTTTTTACGCGACACAATCCACGCAAGATCAATGGTGTTATACGCGCCTGCTTCACAGCTAATCATCATCAACGCTTTATCGTCGGTCAGCGCAGTCACATTCACTTCACGACGCAACGGATCAAGCGAACAGCGCAGACCATTCATCCGCCAGTTACCGTAATCCAGCAAATCGTTACGTTCTTCACGAGAAAGCGGGGTCGGCGTCGGGTTCACTACGGCGACCTCTTTTAGCGCAGGCGCTGGCGGTACGCTGAGCGGCGGTTCGTCCCCTTTCTTGATCCACGCGGTTTCACTGCCGAGGCGCTTTTGCTGGGCATCAATAAACAACAACGCTGCTTTTAAGCCACTCAGTGAAATGGTCTGATCGCCGTCGCGTAAGGTGATCGCTTTCCCTTCCTGAATCATCTGCAAAAACGCGGTGATGGTTGTCGTATCATCGGTTACTAATAACCATGGTGAAATCCGCCACGTGTTACCACTCAACGCCAACGGCTCGCCATCTAACAGCAGCCGTGGCGCTATCTCCCCTTCCGACGCACCCGGCGACTTCAACCCGCCGCGCTCAATACGTAAAACGGCATCGGTATGCGCCCCGGCGCTGCGGCTCAGGGTCATCACCAGTCCATTATGATTGCCCGTATTGCGCGCCACACAGAAATTTTGATTATTACAGGTGACCTGCCAGTCGGAAAATGCCCGTTGCGCTGGTGCCGCCCACACCAAAGACGTCGGCAACAAAGCGAAAAAAAAGAGAAGGAAAATGCGATAGCGCATGGACGGTACGACCCCAGAAGTTCAAACAAACAGCACAAGTCGTATCTTCGTTGCGCAGGTAGCGCGGCTCAATCGGATTTATCGGATTGAGCCAATAATAAACAACGAAATATTATTGTTATTTTTCAGTCCATTAAATGTGATGTTTGCAAATAGTTAAGCAATAACACCGTCTTACCGTCACGTATTTCGCCGCTTTTGATCATCTCCAGCGCCTGGCTGAACGGCAGCTCGAGCACTTCAATATCTTCATCTTCGACACCACCGCCCGCATTAGCGCGCTGGCTGTCACTGTATTCGGCGATAAAAAAGTGGATTAGCTCAGTCACACCGCCTGGCGACATATACAGTTCAAATAATTTGCGGACTTCGCCAACTTCATACCCCGTCTCTTCAATCGCTTCTTTGCGAATACACACTTCCGGTTCGTCGTTATCCAGCAGCCCGGCGCAGGTTTCAATCAGCTGCCCGCTGTCATTGCCATTAACCCAGGTAGCGACGCGGAACTGACGAATCAGAACGACGGTCTTTTTCTTCGCGTTGTACAGGAGGATCGTCGCACCATTACCGCGATCATAAACTTCACGTTTATGGCGGATAACTTCGCCATCTTTTCGCGTGAGATCGTAAGTTATGTTGTGCAGGGTGAAATAGTTATCGGAGAGAATTTTGTCTTTGATGAGGGTGATTTGTTGCGTCATACCGACTCCACAGCGCGAAATGAACAATTATCTTACGCTGTGAAGCCGGATTTGTCTGCGCAGGCTATTAGTGAGATTTGACTGATTTTACCCCCAGCCAGTCAATGATCCCCTGTGCCGCATGACGTCCTTCTGCCATTGCGGTAACCACCAGATCCGCACCACGCACGGCATCGCCACCTGCGAAGATTTTCGGATTCGTGGTCTGGTAACGGTACTGGCTTTCAACGTCCGCTACGATGCGGCCCCATTTATCCACCGTTACACCGTGCGACTCCAGCCACGGCATACCATGAGGATTAAAACCAAATGCCATGATCACCGCATCGGCTGGCATCACAAACTCACTGCCTTCCACCGGCACCGGACGCCGACGCCCCTGGGCATCCGGCTCGCCAAGACACGTACGCAGGAAACGAATTCCGCAAACATGACCTTGCTCATTCAGCTCAAGCGCCACCGGCTGGACGTTAAATTCGAAGTTTGCCCCCTCTTCGCGGGCGTTCTTCACCTCCTTCTTCGAGCCAGGCATGTTAGCTTCATCACGACGATAGGCACAGGTGACGTTACTCGCGCCATGGCGCAGCGCGGTACGCACACAGTCCATCGCGGTGTCGCCACCGCCCAGTACCACGACATTGAGTCCGGCGGTATTGATAAACGGCTCTTCAGGTAACTCTTCAAGTCCCATCACCTGTTTAGTGTTGGCGATGAGGAATGGCAGCGCGTCATAAACGCCCGGCGCATCTTCATTAGGTAAACCCGCTTTCATGGAACGGTAAGTGCCTACGCCAACGAAGACCGCGTCGTATTGTTCCAAAAGCGAATCCAAAGAGACATCTTTACCCACTTCACAATTGAGTTCGAAGTGAATCCCCATCGCGCTGAAGATTTCCCGGCGACGCGCCAGCAGGGACTTATCCAGTTTGAAAGAAGGAATGCCGAAGGTGAGCAGGCCACCGATTTCTGGATGGCGATCGTACACCGTCACCTCCACGCCATTGCGGATCAGAACATCCGCACAGGCTAGCCCTGCCGGACCTGCACCGATAATCGCCACCCGCTTATCCACTTTGGTGACATGGCTTAAGTCAGGACGCCAACCTTTCGCCAACGCCTGATCCGAAATGTAGCGTTCGATGTTGCCGATAGTTACCGCTCCGTGCTCATCGCGAATGGTGCAGGCTCCTTCGCACAGACGGTCTTGCGGGCAAACGCGTCCGGTAATTTCTGGCAGGGTGTTGGTCTGGTGAGAAAGCTCGACGGCGGCGTCGATATTTCCGGCTTTCACCAGCTCTATCCACTGCGGAATGTGGTTATGCAGAGGGCAGGTCCATTCACAAACGCTGTGCTCGCCGCACTTCAGGCAACGCGAGGCTTCCCGTTGTGCCTGGTCGGCGCGAAATGGCAGATAAATTTCATCAAAACCAGTTTTGCGCGCTTCAATCGCCAGTTTATCCGGCTCGCCTCGCGCGGGGGTTGCCTGCATTTGCTCGACTTTACTCATCGCCGGCATTTCTGGTGCCCCAGTACTGGCATGCCACGGTTGATGCTCCTGACGTGCGGTGCGCAGGCGGCGAGATTTCGCTATGCCGGAAAGTGCGGCGTCAGTGACCAGTTGCAGAGCGTCCGCCGGACAATTCTCGACACAGGCAGGACCACTTTCGCGACCTGCACAAAGGTCGCATTTATGCGCCGTGGCTTTAACTTTGCCTGCCGCGACGGGTATCAGGACGATTTTCATCGTACCAAATGGACAAGCTACCACGCAGGATTTACAGCCAATACACTTTTGCTGATTGACCTGAATGCTGTCATCAACATGGCTGATCGCGCCATTAGGGCAACTACGGGCACAGGGCGCATCTTCGCAATGGTGACAGGTCACCGCACTACGTTGCTGCTGATGTTTGATAACCGTAATTCGGGGATGAAAATGGTGTTGGCTCAGGACATGTTGCTCATCATTGTGAGCCATGACACAGGCGATTTCACAAGCATGACAACCCAGACATTGCTGACTGTTGGCCATAATAAAACGATTCATAACGACCTTCTTTTTTGGTTGTAAAAACCTTATTCTTTATATGAGTGTTGTTATTACCCGACTTACAGGGGAATCGGCAATGTTCATGTGCCCAGAATAAGTCACTATTTCGCTATAAACTGTGGCAGATCAAATAATCCCATCACTGATTAAATTGCATTTCAGCAAACTGGAACATTAATGATTTTATGTGGAGAAGACGCGTGTGATTGTTAAACGCCCCGTCTCGGCCAGTCTGGCCCGGGCCTTTTTTTACATTGTGCTGCTGTCGATTCTTTCCACGGGTATCGCACTGCTAACTCTGGCGAGCAGTTTGCGCGACGCTGAGGCTATCAATATTGCCGGATCGTTGCGTATGCAGAGTTACCGCCTGGGCTACGACTTGCAAAGCGGCAGTCCACAACTCAATGCGCATCGCCAACTGTTCCAACAGGCACTGCACTCACCGGTGTTAACCAATCTCAACGTCTGGTATGTGCCAGAGGCAGTAAAAACCCGCTATGCGCATCTGAATGCCAACTGGCTGGAGATGAATAATCGGCTCAGCAAGGGCGATTTGCCGTGGTATCAGGCCAATATTAATAATTATGTTAATCAGATAGACCTGTTCGTGCTGGCTTTACAGCACTACGCCGAACGCAAAATGCTGCTGGTGGTGGCGATCTCCCTGGCTGGCGGCATCGGTATTTTCACGCTGGTCTTTTTTACTCTGCGCCGCATACGCCATCAGGTGGTTGCCCCGCTGAATCAGCTGGTTACCGCCAGTCAGCGTATTGAACACGGCCAGTTCGATTCGCCGCCGCTGGATACAAGTCTGCCCAATGAGCTGGGACTGTTGGCCAAAACCTTTAACCAGATGTCGAGCGAGCTGCATAAATTGTATCGTTCGCTGGAAGCGTCAGTAGAAGAAAAAACCCGTGATCTCCACGAGGCCAAGCGTCGCCTGGAGGTGTTGTATCAGTGTTCGCAGGCGCTGAACACCAGCCAGATAGATGTGCATTGTTTCCGCCATATTTTGCAGATTGTTCGCGACAATGAAGCGGCTGAATATCTGGAGTTGAATGTCGGTGAAAACTGGCGGATTAGTGAAGGGAAACCAAACCCCGAATTGCCGATGCAGATTTTACCGGTAACGATGCAAGAGACGGTTTACGGCGAACTGCACTGGCAAAATAGCCACGTGTCATCATCAGAACCGCTGCTTAACAGCGTTTCGTCGATGCTGGGGCGCGGTTTGTACTTTAATCAGGCGCAGAAGCATTTTCAGCAGTTACTGTTGATGGAAGAACGTGCCACCATCGCACGGGAATTACATGATTCGCTGGCCCAGGTGCTTTCTTACTTACGTATCCAGTTGACGTTACTTAAACGTTCGATACCGGAAGATAACGCCACCGCACAAAATATCATGGCCGATTTCTCCCAGGCATTGAATGATGCTTATCGACAGTTACGCGAGCTGTTGACCACGTTCCGCCTGACGCTGCAGCAAGCGGATCTTCCCTCCGCGTTGCGGGAAATGCTGGATACGTTACAAAATCAAACCAGCGCAAAACTGACTCTCGACTGCCGTCTGCCAACACTGGCGCTGGATGCGCAAATGCAGGTGCATTTGTTGCAAATTATTCGCGAAGCGGTACTCAATGCGATGAAGCACGCCAACGCCAGCGAAATAGCCGTTAGTTGCGTCACCGCGCCGGACGGCAATCACACAGTCTATATCCGTGATAACGGGATTGGCATCGGAGAACCGAAAGAACCCGAAGGTCACTATGGTCTGAATATTATGCGCGAACGCGCGGAACGACTGGGTGGAACGCTGACTTTTTCACAACCTTCCGGTGGCGGCACGTTAGTGAGTATTAGCTTTCGCTCTGCGGAGGGTGAGGAAAGCCAGCTAATGTAATGCCACCTACTGACCAAAGAATACTTGCACTTAAGGTTCAGTATAAAAGGGCATGATAATTTACATTAACTCCTTTTTTTCTCCACGATTGGTCCGTACCTTGCCGCTACAGTGAAGCAAGGCATGCCAACAACAATACGCAGAAACACGAGGTCCTCTTTTAATGGCGAATTTCTTTATTGATCGCCCCATTTTTGCTTGGGTACTGGCAATCCTGTTGTGTCTGACAGGAACCCTAGCGATTTTCTCATTGCCCGTTGAACAATACCCGGATCTTGCACCGCCTAACGTGCGAGTAACCGCTAACTACCCCGGCGCATCGGCTCAGACGCTGGAAAACACCGTGACCCAGGTTATCGAGCAAAATATGACCGGCCTCGATAATCTCATGTATATGTCGTCTCAAAGCAGTGGCACCGGTCAGGCATCTGTCACCTTAAGTTTTAAAGCGGGCACCGATCCGGACGAAGCAGTGCAGCAAGTACAAAACCAGCTGCAATCAGCCATGCGAAAGTTGCCGCAGGCGGTGCAAAATCAGGGCGTGACGGTGCGTAAAACCGGCGATACCAACATTCTTACCATTGCCTTCGTCTCTACCGATGGTTCGATGGATAAGCAGGATATTGCCGATTACGTTGCCAGTAATATTCAGGACCCATTAAGCCGCGTGAATGGCGTCGGGGATATCGATGCCTATGGTTCGCAATATTCAATGCGTATCTGGCTGGACCCGGCGAAACTCAACAGTTTTCAGATGACGGCTAAAGATGTCACTGATGCCATTGAGTCACAGAACGCGCAGATTGCGGTTGGGCAACTTGGTGGTACGCCTTCCATCGATAAGCAGGCGCTCAACGCCACCATTAACGCCCAGTCACTGCTGCAAACACCAGAACAGTTCCGCGATATCACCTTACGGGTGAATCAGGACGGCTCAGAAGTAAGGCTGGGCGATGTCGCCACCGTCGAAATGGGGGCAGAGAAATACGATTATCTCAGCCGCTTCAACGGTAAGCCAGCCTCCGGGCTGGGGGTAAAACTGGCCTCCGGCGCGAACGAAATGGCAACAGCGGAGCTGGTACTCAATCGTCTCGACGAACTGGCGCAGTACTTCCCACATGGACTGGAATACAAGGTGGCATATGAAACCACCTCATTTGTTAAAGCCTCCATTGAAGACGTGGTGAAAACGCTGCTGGAAGCTATCGCCCTGGTTTTCCTCGTTATGTATCTGTTCTTGCAAAACTTCCGTGCCACGCTGATACCAACTATCGCCGTGCCGGTGGTGTTGATGGGAACCTTCTCCGTACTTTACGCCTTCGGTTACAGCGTCAACACCTTAACCATGTTCGCGATGGTGCTGGCGATCGGTCTGCTGGTGGATGACGCCATCGTGGTGGTGGAAAACGTCGAACGTATTATGAGTGAGGAAGGACTCACTCCTCGCGAAGCCACACGTAAATCGATGGGGCAGATCCAGGGGGCACTGGTCGGGATTGCGATGGTGCTTTCGGCGGTATTTGTACCAATGGCCTTCTTCGGCGGCACCACCGGTGCCATCTATCGCCAGTTCTCTATTACCATTGTTGCGGCGATGGTGCTGTCAGTACTGGTAGCGATGATCCTCACTCCGGCTCTGTGTGCCACGCTACTTAAGCCACTGAAAAAGGGTGAGCATCACGGGCAAAAAGGCTTTTTTGCCTGGTTTAACCAGATGTTTAACCGCAACGCCGAACGCTACGAAAAAGGGGTGGCGAAAATTCTCCACCGTAGCCTGCGCTGGATTGTGATTTATGTCCTGCTGCTTGGCGGCATGGTGTTCCTGTTCCTGCGTTTGCCGACGTCGTTCTTGCCACTGGAAGACCGGGGCATGTTTACTACCTCGGTACAGTTGCCCAGCGGTTCAACCCAACAACAGACCCTGAAAGTCGTTGAGCAAATCGAGAAGTATTACTTCACCCATGAAAAAGACAATATCATGTCGGTGTTTGCCACCGTTGGTTCTGGCCCCGGGGGGAACGGGCAAAACGTGGCACGAATGTTTATCCGCCTGAAAGACTGGAGCGAACGCGACAGTAAGACCGGCACCTCGTTTGCCATTATCGAACGTGCAACGAAGGAATTTAATAAGATTAAAGAAGCTCGCGTTATCGCCAGCAGCCCGCCAGCAATTAGCGGCCTTGGCAGTTCTGCGGGTTTTGATATGGAGTTGCAGGACCACGCTGGTGCGGGTCACGATGCGCTGATGGCAGCACGTAACCAGTTGCTGGCTCTGGCGGCGGAAAATCCGGAGTTAACCCGTGTACGCCATAACGGCCTCGACGACAGTCCGCAGTTGCAGATTGATATCGATCAGCGTAAAGCTCAGGCGCTGGGCGTTGCTATCGACGATATTAACGACACGCTGCAAACCGCGTGGGGTTCGAGCTATGTGAATGACTTTATGGATCGCGGTCGCGTGAAGAAAGTCTATGTGCAGGCCGCTGCGCCATATCGCATGCTGCCAGATGACATCAATCTCTGGTATGTACGAAATAAAGATGGTGGCATGGTCCCCTTCTCTGCTTTCGCGACCTCACGCTGGGAAACAGGCTCGCCGCGTCTGGAACGCTATAACGGTTATTCAGCGGTAGAGATTGTCGGGGAAGCCGCACCGGGGGTCAGCACCGGTACGGCGATGGATATTATGGAATCGTTAGTGAAGCAGTTGCCAAGCGGCTTTGGTCTGGAATGGACGGCGATGTCGTATCAGGAGCGACTCTCCGGCGCGCAGGCTCCGGCGCTGTATGCCATTTCATTGCTGGTGGTATTCCTGTGTCTGGCGGCGCTGTATGAAAGCTGGTCGGTGCCGTTCTCGGTAATGCTGGTCGTGCCGCTGGGCGTTATCGGCGCGCTGCTGGCAACATGGCTGCGCGGGCTGGAAAACGACGTTTACTTCCAGGTAGGCCTGTTAACGGTGATTGGTTTATCAGCGAAAAACGCCATCCTTATCGTCGAGTTTGCTAACGAGATGAACCAAAAAGGCCACGACCTGTTTGAAGCGACGCTCCACGCCTGCCGTCAGCGTTTACGTCCGATTCTGATGACCTCTCTGGCCTTTATCTTCGGCGTATTGCCAATGGCAACCAGCACAGGGGCCGGTTCCGGTGGCCAGCATGCGGTGGGTACTGGCGTAATGGGCGGGATGATTTCGGCCACGATTCTGGCTATTTACTTCGTGCCGCTGTTCTTTGTGCTGGTGCGCCGCCGCTTCCCGCTGAAGCCACGCCCGGAATAAGCAATTAAAAAGGCGACATACCAATGTGTCGCCTTTTTCAACTTTCCGATAAAGAACCTGTTCAGCAGGTACTTTCTGTTTGTACTTTGTCTCAGGAATTACTTACGAAGCATAACTTCGATAAAGTCTTTCCAGTTCCCCAGTTCACGTTCAATCATAACAACCTCTCTTATAATTATGGGTATTCTACGGAAACAATATACCGTGGTGAAGCTAATTTACTCGATTGCTGCGATGACTACCTCCGGGGGACAAACTTTATGTAAATACTATGGTCCTGCAGCAATGATTTGTATGTGATACACAGCAACATTTCGAGATATTCATACGGAATCTAGTACTGGTTTAATTCTGTTTAAAATACAGGCAGATAACAAGGTGAATATTCTTAATGCTTACGTTAAAAATGTTTAATATTATTTAATAGTTGTTAATTTGAATACTTCGATAATGTTATATTTCTTGATAATCATTTGCAGGCAAAATGTTTTCACCCTTAAATGAGTATTTATTCTCATAAATCGAAAAAGGATTCATTATGGTTACACTTTACGGCATCAAAAATTGTGACACCATTAAAAAGGCTCGCCGTTGGCTGGAAGCCAATAACATCGCCTATCGTTTTCATGATTACCGCATTGATGGGCTGGACAGCGGATTATTGAACGGTTTTATCAACGAATTAGGCTGGCAAGCGTTACTCAATACCCGTGGTACAACCTGGCGTAAACTGGATGAAACCACCCGCAATAAAATCACCGATGCGGCCTCTGCGGCGGCATTAATGACTGAAATGCCTGCAATTATCAAACGCCCATTGCTCTGTGCGCCCGGGAAGCCTATGCTGCTGGGTTTCAGTGATTCCAGTTATCAGCAATTTTTCCATGAGGTGTAGTCTATGTCGTGCCCGGTTATTGAGCTGACCCAGCAGCTTATTCGCCGCCCATCCTTAAGCCCTGATGATGCGGGATGTCAGGCAATCATGATCGAACGTCTGCAGGCGATCGGTTTTACCGTTGAACGCATGGACTTTGCCGATACGCAAAACTTTTGGGCGTGGCGTGGGCAGGGCGAAACGTTAGCCTTTGCCGGGCATACCGATGTGGTACCGCCTGGCGACGCCGACCGTTGGATTAATCCGCCGTTTGAACCAACCATTCGTGACGGCATGTTGTTCGGGCGTGGTGCGGCAGATATGAAAGGCTCACTGGCGGCGATGGTGGTAGCAGCAGAACGTTTTGTCGCGCAACATCCCAACCATACAGGCCGACTGGCATTTCTGATCACTTCTGATGAAGAAGCCAGTGCCCACAACGGTACGGTAAAAGTCGTCGAAGCGTTAATGGCGCGTAATGAGCGTCTCGATTACTGCCTGGTCGGCGAACCATCGAGCATCGAAGTGGTTGGTGACGTGGTGAAAAATGGTCGTCGCGGATCGTTAACCTGCAACCTCACCATTCATGGCGTGCAGGGGCATGTAGCCTACCCGCATCTGGCTGACAACCCGGTACATCGCGCAGCACCTTTCCTTAATGAATTAGTGGCTATTGAGTGGGATCAGGGTAATGAATTCTTCCCGGCGACCAGTATGCAGATTGCCAATATTCAGGCGGGAACGGGCAGTAACAACGTTATTCCGGGTGAACTGTTTGTGCAGTTTAACTTCCGCTTCAGCACCGAACTGACGGATGAGATGATCAAAGCGCAGGTGCTTGCCCTGCTTGAAAAACATCAACTGCGTTATACGGTGGATTGGTGGCTTTCCGGGCAGCCATTTTTGACCGCGCGCGGCAAACTGGTGGATGCGGTCGTTAACGCGGTTGAGCACTATAATGAAATTAAACCGCAGCTACTGACCACAGGCGGAACGTCCGACGGGCGCTTTATTGCCCGCATGGGGGCGCAGGTGGTGGAACTCGGGCCGGTCAATGCCACTATTCATAAAATTAATGAATGTGTGAACGCTGCCGACCTGCAGCTACTTGCCCGTATGTATCAACGTATCATGGAACAGCTCGTCGCCTGATGAGTGGTTCTGCAAGAGGAAATAAGCATGGATTGGCTGGCTAAATATTGGTGGATTCTGGTGATTGTCTTTTTGGTAGGCGTCCTGCTGAACGTGATTAAAGATCTCAAGCGCGTCGACCATAAGAAATTTCTCGCCAACAAACCGGAGCTTCCCCCGCATCGTGATTTCAACGATAAGTGGGACGATGACGACGATTGGCCGAAAAAGGATCAACCGAAGAAGTAAGCTAAGTGGCCGGATAAGGCGTTAATGCCGCATCCGGCAATGGTGAACGATGCCTGATGCGACGCTCACGCGTCTTATCAGGCCTACCAGGCTATTATTGCATCATTTCAATTACATCATCATCGCCAGGTTTGCCACCACTTAGCGCTTCGTCGAAATAATGTTTCGGAATGGTATAACGCAAGTGATCCAGGGCAAATTGCATACTGCGATTGTCGATCGCATGGCCTAAATCCTCCACAATATCCAGCGTCACATCGCCACCGGCACTGATTAACGCTTCCTGCGCCGCAACCGCATACGCCAGATCGATAACCGGATCTTCACCGCCATGAATCAAGTGAATTGTCGTGGCTGTAGACGCGGTTTCCGGCAAGCTGGCATAACGTCCGTTAAAGGCAATGACGCGCGAAGCAAGACCCGGTTCGGCTTTAATGCTCTCCAGCGCCATAATCGCGCCTTGTGAGAAACCGATTAGCGCCGTGGCGTTTGCCCCTACTCCGCTCTGTTTCTGCCAGTAGCGCACCGTCTCAATAAACGTCGGCATGATGGCATCCACACGCGCCTGGCGATTATCTTCCGTAATACCCTGCACCGAAAACCACTGACGCCCCGCCGGATTACCGCTCGGCTCCGCGCCTCCGACGCTCACTACCAGCGCATCAGGAAATAGCGGCGCAAACCAGCTGCCGATCTCTCCCATTGCTACCGGGTTATCCCCGACACCGTGGAAAAGCAGTAACAACTGTTGTGCAGGTTTATCCGGGCTTTGAACAACAAAATGGTCATGTTTCATGGCGAACTCCTTAACTGATGTCATTAATTTTACGCCGCTGACTCACAATGACCATGGGAGAAAATTGAAGGAGTCAGTGAAAAAATTGCCATTGCGTTATGCGATCGCGCAGACGCTCAGTGCGAACATTATCAAGTGCGAACAGCGCCTGCGCGGCCTCTTCTCGCTGACGGGCCAGTAACATCTTGCGGCCTGAAAGTTTAAGTGTGGTACATAACTGCGCGTCACTGACGTTTTTCTGTAAACGACCACGCAGCGCCGGTAATGCCAGTTCACTGGTTTGTAGCAGACGCGTTAAGCAACCTAATGACGTTAAAAGCGGACGATGAGCGAAAGCAAAACCGGCCAGTTCCAGCCAGTCGCCGTCAGTAACCACGATATCGTTAAGCGGATCGACTGGAACAGTTTCGCCATTCCACTGCGCGATAATTTGCGCATCGCGGCGTAAACGAAAATGCTCACGTTCTGCCAATTGTTTACCCGCTTCGCTAATCGGTAACAACGCCATCGCCGTATAGCAACCGCTGCTGGCTTCACGATGATTACCCATTCGCACCAGCACAAAACCGCAGCGTTGCCAGAAACGCCATAACTCCTCGGTATAACCAAAGCTTACCGAAATGTAGTCGAGGCCAGGCGTATATTGCAAAGCGCTGGCAATGAGCTGTTGCCCAACGCCTTCGCGCTGACGCGCCGGATGGACTGCAATCCGGCTGACCCGCCGTCCGCGCAATGTCGCTGCCAGTGGATTGCTGCCGTGCGCCGCCAGCGACTGGGCTACCAGATTACCCCGCGGGCGACGAAAACCTGCCCATACCGCCTGGCTGAGTTCTTGAGATAATCCGCCCTCCTCGACCAGCCACAGCGCCCCGGCGATCTCGTTTTCACAAGCCGCCTGGAAAAAATGTTGCCCAGGTACATCCATCATGCGGCGTAAATCCAGCGGCGAGGTCCGGTAGTGCGCGCCAGACAATAGCTGATATACCTTTAACGGTGTATCCGGATCGCTTCGCCATAAGGTCTGTTCAAAAGCGGAAATGACGATGTCACCTTGTGGTTCGTGAGTGAAGTTTTCATCGTCAAAAACCAGTGCCTCGCTGACCATTTTTTCCAGCGGGCATCCCTGCGCCCAGCGGATCGGCTGTTGCAATTCGAAACGGTGTAAATGCGGGAAACGCGCACAAAATTTCAGCAAAAAACCACGTCCGGTACCTTCGTAGCCCTGCACCGTAGTGGTTAACAACGTTCGAGGAAAACGCGATACCAGTTGATGCAACAACGGCGCAGGTATGGCTGCGGCTTCATCGACCACCAGCCAGTCGGCTTGCTCATCGCTGGCTAACAAGGCATCCGGCGCAATAAAGCGAAACTTTTCGCCCGCAAATTGTGCCAGTACATCCGTTGCCGCTTTTGCAGGCGCGGTGACAATCGCACTGCCCGCAATACGAGAAATGAGTTGCCCTGCCAGCGCCGACTTACCGCGCCCACGCGCAGCAGTTACCGCTGACACACCCGGCGGCATGGTGAGTAGCTGCTGTAAGAGTTGCTGTTGTTCTGGTTGTGGTGCGCCAGTCGCGGGTTGCCAGTCAGTACGGGGAATAAAATGCGTCAACGTGAACGGCTGGTTTTGCCGCCAGAGGATAGCGTCGTGATCCGCCGTAAGTACGCGTTTGAGGTGCCGGACAAAATGCGGCGTCGCAATAGGGTCAGGGCAATCACTCCAGCGCAGCGAATCGGCATCAGGTTGGTTTTCCCACTCTTCCCATACAGGGAGTAACAACACCAGCCAGCTTCCCGCTTTCAACGTTCCGCTAAGTGCCGCAAAGGCAGCGGCATCAAAGCCCTGGCGGGCGTCGAATACCGCATGCCGGAACTCGCGTCCAAGTAAAGTTTGTAGCGTCGAGGGAGTACAGTGGTTTTCAGCGACTGGCTGCGGCGAAACCCACAACCAGTCGCCAGGTAAAGCATCACTCAACTTAAGCGCATGCTCAAAACACCAATCCTCTTCCCCGCTCAACACCAGCAAGCGGCGGATCCCTTCACGTTTCATTTGCGCTGTTAATGGGTGAAGCGCAGTCAGTTCAGCCATCCCTGCCCCGAAAGTTAAATGCTTTTACCAAAAGTATTGCATTGTGCCGGATCGCCGCTGTCGAAACCACGTTTAAACCAGCTGTAGCGTTGCTGAGAAGTGCCATGAGTGAAACTGTCTGGTACGACTCGCCCCTGACTTTGCTGCTGTAAACGGTCATCGCCGATGGCCTGCGCCGCGTTCAGCGCTTCTTCCAGATCGCCGGTTTCCAGAACGCCTTGCTGCTGCATGCTATGCCCCCAGACACCGGCAAAACAGTCGGCCTGGAGTTCCATACGTACAGATAAGCGGTTCACTTCCGCCTGCGTCGCGTTTTGTTGCAGTTGACGGACTTTCGGCTCGATGCCTAACAGTTTCTGCACATGATGACCGACTTCATGGGCGATAACGTACCCCTGGGCAAAATCGCCATCCGCGCCAAGTTTGTCTTTCATGTCATCATAGAAGGAGAGATCGATATAAACCGTGCCATCCGCCGGGCAATAGAACGGCCCCATTATGGACTGGCCCGCCCCGCAGCCGGTACGCGTCATTCCACGGTACATGACCAGCTTCGGTTGCTGATAGGTCTTACCCATCTTCTCGAACTGCTGTCCCCAGGTGTCTTCCGTGGTTGCCAGAATCACCGAGGTGAATTTTGCGGCTTCGTCTTCATTAGGGCTAATTGACCGCGTTGATTGTTGTTGGGAAACCGGCTGTCCGGTCATCAATCCGGTTAAATCAACGCCATAGTAGCCTGCAACCAGCACGACTATCAGTAAAATCAGCCCGCCTTTACCGCTTGGCAGACGGAAACCGGGACCGCCCATTGACGGACCACCGGAGCTATTGCGCCTGTCTTCAACATTGTCACTTTCACGTCGCCCTTGCCAACGCATAGATACCTCAACAATATATTCATTATAGAAATGATCGTAGGTGGTTCAGAGGAAGATTACCACAGGAAAGCGGGATGAAATGGCGGAGGAATGAGCGTTCAATGCACATCTTATGAGAGCGGTTGTCTTGCCGTGCCAGCAGCACGGCAAGATGATGAATAGAAAAATCAGTCCAGCTGTACACCCAGGCGGCGGGCAACGGCTTCATAGGCTTCGATCAGGCCACCGAGGCTCTGGCGGAAACGGTCTTTATCCATTTTCTCCAGCGTTTCTTTGTCCCACAGGCGGCTGCCGTCCGGGGAGAACTCATCGCCCAGAACCACTTCGCCTTTGTACAGACCAAACTCCAGCTTGAAGTCGACCAGAATCAGACCAGCATCATCGAACAGTTTTTTCAGCACGTCGTTCGCTTTGTAGGTCAGCTCTTTCATACGCGCCAGATTCTCTTTACTTACCCAGCCAAAGGTTTCGCAGTAAGATTCGTTGACCATCGGATCGTGCATGGCGTCGTTTTTCAGGAACAGATCGAACAGCGGCGGGTTCAGCTCAATACCTTCTTCGATTCCAAGACGTTTCACCAGAGAGCCAGCAGCACGGTTACGCACGACACACTCAACCGGCACCATATCCAGCTTTTTCACCAGACATTCGGTATCGGAGAGCAGACGCTCCATTTGAGTCGGGATACCCGCTTCAGCCAGTTTGCTCATAATGAAGTAGTTGAACTTGTTGTTCACCATACCTTTGCGATCAAACTGCTCAATGCGCGCGCCATCCCCTGCTGACGTATCATTGCGGAATTCGAGCACCAACAGGTCCGGGTTTTCCGTGCTGTATACGGTTTTCGCTTTACCACGATACAACTCAGCTTGCTTTTGCATCTTTATCACTCCTGGGTGTGAATTAACGTTTTAAAATCTTTTGCTGTCTGATGTGCCAGATGTTTTGTCGGATGCGGCAAGAACGCCTTATCCGACCTACGTCCGACAAACAAATTTCGTGCGAATTACCGCTAAAATCGCATTTTTCTGCCGACGCACACGTTTGCGTATCATATCAGAAAAAAGGGCCGGATGACTCCAGCCCTGTATTTTTACTTGCTAAACGCAGCCTGGAAGACAGCTACCAGCGCGTCGTTCTGACTCTGAGTCAGAGTATGACCTTTCGGATCGATGAACTGTAGGCTGCTGCGGTTATCTAAATCGCCAACCTGCAGTTTATAGTCACCGGATGCCAGGCCTGGATCGCTCGCGCCCAGTTCCTGCCAGTCGCTGTCAGACAGCGGCTTGTAAGTTACGGCCATGTTGCCCTGCGAACGGGTGCTGTCGGTCACTTTCATGCCCACTTTTTCCAGCGCCGCTGGCAGACGTTGCCAAACCACATTGAACGGCCCGCGTACGACCAGCATCGGTAAACCGGTGTCATCAGCTGCACTTTGTACGTCCATAGTGGTGGAGGCACGATTTTGCGCAGCGTTCGCGGCGTCAGTGGCAGATTTATCCAGACCGGCGGAAATAACGTTCATCATCTCCGTGCTGTAACGCTGCATGGAAGCCGCGTCTGCAACCGGTTTGCCCGCCTGTTCCAGGTTCAGCAGTTTAACCGTAACCGCCTGCTGATAACCCTGCGGCTTAACAGAGATTTGATAACGACCACGATACTGCTCGTCTTCGTCCAGACGGTTCCATTGTACCCAATCGGTGGTCAGTGTCTGACCAGCATCATCACGTTGGGTGATGGTGTAGTTTTTCGCCTGCAGCACGCTAACCACCTGCGGCCACAGAGTATTGCCACGACCATTTTCCACCAGCAATGAAGCGGTATCGCCCGTGAACTGGGTACGCGCGCCAGAAACCAGTGCCAGCGGCTGGGCTGGCGGACGAATGTCCAGCGCCTTACCGACAGCACCACTACCGTTGGTCACCGGGATTGCGTAATCACCGGAGGTCACCGGCAAAATCATTCCAGCCGGGGCATGAAGCTCCGCAAGCGGTGCTGCTTCCAGGTAGGATTCATCACCACTGACCTGGCGCTTATAGCGTGAGTCAGAACTACAGGCTGCGAGTAATAAAACAAGCGAAACACCCGCAACCTTTGCCAGGCGCGACTTTTGAACAGAGTAAGCCATCAAATCTCCCTAAACTTTACAGCAAACCGGCATGCTTAAGCGCCGCTCTGACCGTCTCACGACCACTGTCGGTGATTGGAGTCATTGGCAGGCGCAGCGTATCGGTCGCCACAAGACCCAATTCCTTACATGCCCATTTCACCGGGATTGGATTGGGTTCGACAAATAGTTTGTTGTGTAATGGCATCAGACGCTGATTAATAACGCGTGCCTCGGCAAAATGCCCTTCTGCCGCCAGTTTGCACATCTGGGCCATATCACGCGCTGCGACGTTAGCCGTAACGGAAATAACCCCATGACCGCCTAATTGCATGAAGTCCAGCGCGCTCGCATCATCGCCGCTCAGCAGAACAAAATCATCTGAAACCAGCTCTTTGATCTGGTTTACACGCGTTAAGTTCCCTGTAGCCTCTTTGATTCCGATAATATTTTTTACTTTCGCCAGACGGCCCACCGTTTCCGGGAGCAGATCGCAACCAGTACGGGACGGCACATTATACAGAATTTGCGGCAGGTCAGTATGTTCAGCGATGGCTTTGAAATGCTGATACAAACCTTCTTGCGACGGACGATTATAGTAAGGGGTTACCGTCAGACAGCCGACGATACCACTGTCATTGAAACGCTGCGTCAGGCTAATGGCTTCCGTAGTGGCATTAGCGCCGGTCCCTGCAATTACCGGAATGCGCCCGTCAGCCAGCTCCAGCGTCATCATCACCACATCAGCATGTTCGTCATGATTTAAGGTAGCGGACTCGCCAGTGGTGCCAACAGAAACGATCGCCGAAGTACCGCTGGCGACATGATAATCAATCAGTTTTTTCAAGCTAGCCCGACAGACATTACCTTTTTCATCCATCGGAGTAACAATCGCGACAATACTTCCCGTGAACATGGGCCATCCTCTGTGCAAACAAGTGTCTCAATGGTACGTTTGGTAAGGCATTAAAAGCAAGCAGACAGAACCGTTCTGATTGTTGTATGCATGTTTTTTTTATGCTTTCCTTAAGAACAACTCACCCCTTAAAGGAATAACCAGTTTGACACTGTCATCGCAACATTATCTGGTGATCACTGCGTTGGGTGCCGATCGCCCTGGAATTGTGAACACCATCACCCGTCATGTCAGTAGTTGCGGCTGTAATATCGAAGACAGTCGCCTGGCAATGCTGGGAGAAGAGTTCACGTTTATCATGCTGCTTTCCGGTTCATGGAATGCCATCACTCTGATTGAATCAACGTTACCGTTGAAAGGTGCCGAACTGGATCTTTTAATCGTGATGAAGCGCACGACGGCGCGTCCGCGTCCGCCAATGCCAGCATCTGTCTGGGTTCAGGTCGATGTGGCAGACTCCCCGCATTTAATTGAACGCTTCACGGCACTTTTTGACGCGCACCATATGAACATTGCGGAGCTGGTGTCGCGCACGCAACCTGCTGAAAATGAACGGGCTGCACAGTTGCATATTCAGATAACCGCCCACAGTCCCGCCTCTGCGGATGCAGCAAATATTGAGCAAGCGTTTAAAGCCCTATGTACAGAACTCAATGCACAAGGCAGTATAAACGTCGTCAATTATTCCCCACATGATGAACAGGATGGAGTTAAGTAATGAATCCACTGAAAGCCGGTGATATCGCACCGAAATTTAGCTTGCCGGATCAAGACGGAGAACAAGTTAATTTGACCGACTTCCAGGGACAGCGTGTTCTGGTTTATTTTTACCCAAAAGCCATGACTCCCGGCTGTACCGTACAGGCCTGCGGCTTACGCGATAACATGGATGAATTGAAAAAAGCGGGCGTTGATGTGCTGGGTATCAGCACCGATAAACCCGAAAAACTCTCCCGTTTTGCGGAAAAAGAGCTGCTTAACTTTACGCTCCTGTCTGATGAGGACCACCAGGTGTGCGAACAATTCGGCGTCTGGGGTGAAAAGTCCTTCATGGGCAAAACCTACGATGGTATTCATCGCATCAGCTTCCTGATTGACGCTGATGGCAAAATCGAACATGTCTTTGACGATTTCAAAACCAGCAATCACCACGACGTTGTGCTGAACTGGCTGAAAGAACACGCCTGATTACTTTGCTCCATTCAGTGCTGGCTGCGCTTGCGGCCAGCACACCTCACTTCTCGTGATCAAGATCACATTCTCGCTTTCCCCTGCGACACGGGTGTCGAATCCATTTATTGCTGAACGTTAATGACCATCATTTTTGTACCGTTCAGAATCCAGTTAACACATAACTTATTGAATATATTAAATTAATCAGACTGGCATCCTTTATGCAATATGAAATGCAATGTTTCATATCATTTTCAAGGAGCCGACATGAACCGCTTTGTGGTGGCCGAACCACTGTGGTGTACAGGATGTAATACCTGTCTCGCTGCCTGTTCGGACGTGCATAAAACGCAAGGTTTACAGCAACACCCGCGCCTGGCCCTGGCGAAGACGTCAACACTCACTGCCCCTGTCGTGTGTCATCACTGTGAGGAAGCCCCTTGCCTGCAGGTCTGCCCGGTCAATGCCATCTCCCAGAGAGATGATGCGATCCAACTCAACGAAAGCCTCTGTATTGGCTGCAAGCTTTGCGCCGTGGTCTGCCCATTTGGCGCAATCAGCGCTTCAGGAAGCCGTCCGGTGAATGCCCCTGCGCAATATGTTTTTCAGGCTGACGGCTCACTCAAAGACGGCGAAGAAAACGCGCCGACCCAACATGCTTTGCTGCGCTGGGAACCGGGTGTCCAGACCGTCGCGGTGAAATGCGACCTGTGTGATTTCTTGCCAGAAGGTCCGGCCTGCGTTCGCGCTTGCCCGAATCATGCGTTACGTCTGATCACCGACGATAGCCTGCAACGTCAGATGAAAGAAAAACAGCGCCTTGCCGCAAGCTGGTTTGCCAATGGCGGGGAGGATCCCCTTTCACTCACTCAGGAGCAACGCTAATGGATGCCCTGCAATTATTAATCTGGTCGCTGATCCTCTATCTGTTTGCCAGTCTGGCTTCGCTGTTTTTACTCGGTCTGGACAGACTGGCTATTAAGCTTTCCGGCATCACATCGCTGGTGGGCGGCGCGATTGGCATCATCAGCGGAATTACGCAATTACATGCAGGCGTAACTTTAGTCGCCCGTTTTGCCACGCCTTTTGACTTTGCCGATTTAACCCTGCGAATGGATAGCCTCTCGGCATTTATGGTGCTGGTTATCTCCTTGCTGGTGGTGGTTTGTTCGCTCTATTCATTGACTTATATGCGCGAATACGAGGGCAAAGGCGCGGCGGCGATGGGCTTCTTTATGAATCTTTTCATCGCATCGATGGTTGCCCTGCTGGTGATGGACAACGCTTTTTGGTTCATCGTGCTGTTTGAAATGATGTCGCTGTCTTCCTGGTTTCTGGTCATTGCCAGGCAGGATAAAACGTCAATCAACGCTGGCATGCTCTACTTTTTTATCGCCCACGCCGGATCGGTGCTGATTATGATTGCCTTCTTGCTGATGTGGCGCGAAAGCGGCAACCTCGATTTTGCCAGTTTCCGCACGCTTTCACTTTCTCCGGGGCTGGCGTCGGCGGTGTTCCTGCTGGCCTTCTTCGGTTTTGGCGCGAAAGCCGGGATGATGCCGTTGCACAGCTGGTTGCCGCGCGCTCACCCTGCCGCACCATCGCACGCTTCGGCGTTGATGTCTGGCGTAATGGTCAAAATCGGTATTTTCGGCATCCTGAAAGTGGCGATGGATCTGCTGGCGCAAACGGGTTTGCCGCTGTGGTGGGGCATTCTGGTGATGGCGATCGGCGCAATCTCCGCGCTCCTGGGCGTGCTGTATGCGCTGGCGGAACAGGATATCAAACGGCTGCTGGCCTGGAGTACCGTCGAAAACGTCGGCATTATTTTGCTGGCGGTCGGTGTGTCCATGGTCGGTCTGTCACTGCACGCCCCGCTGCTCACCGTGGTTGGACTGCTCGGCGCACTGTTTCATCTGCTCAACCATGCGCTGTTCAAAGGGCTGCTATTTCTCGGCGCGGGTGCGATTATTTCGCGTTTGCATACCCACGACATGGAAAAAATGGGGGCACTGGCAAAACGGATGCCGTGGACAGCCGCAGCATGCCTGATTGGTTGCCTCGCGATATCAGCCATTCCTCCGCTGAATGGTTTTATCAGCGAATGGTACACCTGGCAGTCGCTGTTCTCACTAAGTCGTGTGGAAGCCGTAGCGCTACAACTTGCGGGTCCTATTGCTATGGTGATGCTGGCAGTCACTGGTGGGCTGGCAGTAATGTGCTTCGTCAAAATGTACGGCATTACTTTCTGTGGTGCGCCGCGCAGTACACACGCTGAAGAGGCACAGGAAGTGCCAAATACGATGATCGTCGCCATGCTACTGCTCGCGGCACTCTGCGTATTCATTGCGCTTAGTGCCAGTTGGCTGGCACCGAAGATAATGCACATTGCCCATGCGTTTACCAATACCCCTCCCGTCACTGTCGCCAGCGGAATGGCACTTGTCCCCGGCACGTTTCATACACGGGTCACTCCCTCATTACTGTTGCTGTTACTACTGGCGATGCCTTTGCTGCCTGGCCTTTACTGGCTGTGGTGTCGTTCGCGACGCGCAGCGTTTCGTCGCACAGGAGATGCCTGGGCATGCGGCTACGGCTGGGAAAATGCGATGGCCCCGTCAGGCAATGGCGTGATGCAGCCGCTGCGTGTGGTCTTTTCTGCGCTATTTCGTCTACGACAACAGCTCGACCCTACGCTGAGGCTGAACAAAGGTCTCGCGCACATCACCGCCAGGGCTCAGAGCACAGAACCCTTTTGGGATGAGCGGGTGATCCGCCCCATCGTGAGCGCCACCCAACGGCTGGCCAAAGAAATACAGCATCTGCAAAGCGGCGACTTTCGTCTCTATTGCCTGTATGTGGTCGCCGCACTGGTTGTGCTGCTAATCGCTATTGCCGTCTAAGGAAATCACCATGAGACAAACTCTTTGCGACGGATATCTGATCATTTTTGCGTTAGCACAGGCCGTGATTCTGCTGGCGCTAACCCCGCTTTTTACGGGGATTTCCCGGCAGATACGCGCGCGTATGCACTCCCGCCGCGGACCGGGGATCTGGCAGGATTATCGCGATATCCACAAACTGTTTAAACGCCAGGAAGTTGCGCCGACATCTTCAGGTCTGATGTTCCGCCTGATGCCGTGGGTATTAATCAGCAGCATGCTGGTGCTGGCGATGGCCCTACCACTATTTATTACTGTTTCCCCTTTTGCGGGCGGCGGCGATCTGATCACCCTTATCTATCTTCTTGCCCTGTTTCGTTTTTTCTTTGCTCTTTCCGGGCTGGATACCGGAAGCCCGTTTGCGGGAGTCGGTGCCAGTCGCGAGTTGACGCTCGGCATTCTGGTCGAACCAATGCTCATTCTCTCACTGCTGGTATTGGCGCTGATAGCGGATTCCACGCATATCGAGATGATCAGCAAGACGCTGGCGACGGGCTGGAACTCGCCACTAACCACCGTACTGGCGTTACTGGCCTGTGGTTTTGCCTGCTTCATTGAGATGGGAAAAATTCCCTTTGATGTTGCTGAAGCAGAACAGGAATTACAGGAAGGCCCGCTGACCGAATATTCCGGTGCCGGGCTGGCGCTGGCGAAGTTGGGGCTGGGGCTGAAACAGGTCGTGATGGCATCACTGTTTGTGGCCCTGTTTCTGCCCTTTGGGCGCGCGCAAGAGCTTTCTCTCACCTGCCTGCTGACTTCACTTGTCGTTACGCTGCTCAAGGTTTTGCTGATTTTTGTTCTGGCCTCTATCGCAGAAAACACGCTGGCACGCGGGCGTTTTTTACTCATTCACCATGTGACCTGGCTTGGCTTCAGCCTTGCTGCGCTTGCCTGGGTCTTCTGGTTAACCGGTCTGTAAGGAGCACTGACGGAATATGGAAAATCTTGCTCTGACGACGTTATTGCTGCCTTTTATCGGCGCACTGGTCGTTTCGTTTTCGCCACAACGTCGGGCCGCCGAATGGGGGATTTTGTTCGCCGCGCTGACCACGCTGTGCATGTTGTCGCTGATCTCCGCGTTTTATCAGGCCGATAAAGTTGCCGTCACGTTGACGTTGGTCAACGTGGGGGATGTGGCGTTGTTTGGCCTGGTCATTGATCGCGTGAGTACGCTGATTCTGTTTGTGGTGGTGTTCCTCGGTTTGCTGGTCACGATCTACTCCACGGGTTATCTGACGGATAAAAATCGCGAACACCCGCATAACGGCACGAATCGTTATTACGCATTTTTGCTGGTTTTTATCGGCGCGATGGCGGGACTGGTACTCTCCTCGACGCTGCTCGGTCAGTTATTGTTTTTTGAAATTACGGGCGGCTGCTCCTGGGCATTGATCAGTTATTACCAGAGCGATAAAGCGCAACGTTCAGCACTAAAAGCGTTACTTATCACTCATATCGGTTCGCTGGGGTTGTATCTTGCCGCCGCCACGCTGTTTTTGCAGACCGGAACGTTTGCGCTTAGCGCGATGAGCGAGTTACACGGCGACGCACGTTATCTGGTTTATGGCGGCATCCTGTTTGCCGCGTGGGGAAAATCGGCCCAGCTACCGATGCAAGCGTGGCTACCGGATGCAATGGAAGCGCCAACACCGATCAGCGCCTATCTCCACGCCGCATCGATGGTGAAAGTGGGCGTTTACATTTTTGCCCGCGCCATTATCGACGGCGGCAATATCCCGCATGTGATTGGCGGCGTTGGCATGGTCATGGCACTGGTCACCATTCTTTACGGCTTTCTGATGTATTTGCCGCAGCAGGATATGAAGCGGTTGCTGGCCTGGTCGACCATCACTCAACTTGGCTGGATGTTCTTCGGCTTGTCGCTCTCCATCTTCGGCTCGCGGCTGGCACTGGAGGGCAGCATCGCCTACATCGTCAACCACGCGTTCGCTAAAAGCCTGTTTTTCCTTGTAGCAGGTGCGCTGAGTTACAGCTGCGGCACGCGCTTGTTGCCGCGTCTGCGTGGCGTATTGCACACCCTGCCGTTGCCAGGCGTGGGTTTCTGCGTGGCCGCGCTGGCGATTACTGGCGTGCCGCCGTTCAACGGCTTCTTCAGTAAATTCCCACTGTTTGCTGCCGGTTTTTCGTTGTCAGTGGAGTACTGGATCCTGCTGCCCGCCATGATTCTGCTGATGATTGAATCGGTCGCCAGTTTCGCCTGGTTTATTCGCTGGTTTGGTCGCGTCGTGCCTGGCAAACCGAGCGAAGCCGTCGCCGATGCCGCACCGCTGCCAGGATCAATGCGCCTGGTGTTGATTGTACTGATTGTGATGTCGCTGATTTCCAGCGTATTCGCCGCGACCTGGTTGCAGTAAGGAGATGATGAATGACCGGTTCTATGATCGTAAATAATCTGGCGGGACTGATGATGCTGACATCGCTGTTTGTGATTAGTGTCAAAAGCTATCGCCTGTCATGCGGATTTTACGCCTGCCAGTCGCTGGTGCTGGTGTCTATTTTCGCCACCCTCTCGTGCCTGTTCGCCGCAGAGCAACTGCTGATCTGGTCCGCCAGCGCCTTTATCACCAAAGTACTGATGGTACCGTTAATCATGATTTACGCTGCACGAAATATTCCCCAGAACCTCCCGGAAAAAGCGTTATTCGGTCCGGCAATGATGGCATTGCTCGCGGCATTAATTGTCCTGCTTTGCGCATTTGTCGTTCAGCCCGTGAAGCTACCGATGGCTACCGGGCTGAAACCGGCGCTGGCGGTGGCGTTAGGTCATTTTCTGCTTGGCCTGCTGTGCATTGTCAGCCAGCGCAATATCCTGCGGCAAATTTTTGGTTACTGCCTGATGGAAAACGGCTCCCATCTGGTGCTGGCACTTCTTGCCTGGCGTGCACCGGAACTGGTGGAAATTGGTATCGCTACCGACGCCATTTTCGCCGTCGTTGTGATGGTGTTGCTGGCAAGAAAAATATGGCGTACCCACGGCACGCTGGACGTGAACAACTTGACCGCGCTGAAGGGATAATGAGATGAGTTATTCTGTGATGTTCGCTTTACTCCTGCTCACGCCGCTGCTTTTTTCGCTGCTCTGTTTTGCCTGCCGGAAACGGGGACACTCTGCGACTCGCACGGTGACAGTATTACATAGCTTAGGGATCACACTGCTGCTGATTCTGGCACTCTGGGTGGTCAAAACCGCCGCGGATGCGGAAGAAATATTCGCCGCCGGACTGTGGCTTCATATTGATGGTCTGGGCGGTTTGTTCCTCGCCATTCTTGGTGTGATTGGCTTTCTCACCGGTGTTTACTCGATTGGCTACATGCGTCATGAAGTGGCTCACGGCGAGATTTCACCCGTTACGCTGTGCGATTACTACGGTTTCTTCCATCTGTTTTTGTTCACCATGCTGCTGGTTGTTACCAGCAATAACCTGATTGTGATGTGGGCGGCAATCGAAGCCACCACCTTAAGCTCGGCGTTTCTGGTAGGCATTTACGGTCAGCGTTCATCTCTGGAAGCTGCATGGAAGTACATCATTATTTGTACTGTTGGTGTCGCTTTTGGTCTGTTCGGTACCGTGCTGGTATACGCCAACGCCGCCAGCGTTATGCCGCAGGCAGAAATGGCGATATTCTGGAGCGAGGTTCTTAAGCAATCGTCCTTGCTTGACCCAACATTAATGCTGTTGGCCTTTGTGTTTGTGCTAATTGGCTTTGGCACCAAAACCGGGCTATTTCCCATGCACGCCTGGCTGCCGGATGCTCACAGTGAAGCGCCGAGTCCGGTCAGCGCCCTGCTCTCCGCCGTATTGCTGAACTGCGCGCTGTTGGTGCTGATTCGCTATTACATCATTATTTGCCAGGCCATCGGCAGCGATTTCCCCAACCGGTTGTTGCTCATCTTCGGCATGTTGTCGGTTGCCGTGGCGGCATTTTTCATTCTGGTACAGCGGGACATTAAGCGTCTGCTGGCGTACTCCAGCGTGGAGAACATGGGACTGGTCGCGGTGGCGCTAGGCATTGGCGGGCCGCTGGGAATTTTTGCTGCGCTGCTGCACACCTTAAACCACAGTCTGGCAAAAACGCTGCTGTTCTGCGGTTCCGGCAATGTACTGCTCAAGTACGGCACGCGCGATCTCAACGTCGTCTGCGGAATGCTCAAAATCATGCCATTTACCGCCGTGCTGTTTGGCGGCGGTGCGCTGGCGCTGGCCGGGATGCCGCCCTTCAACATTTTTCTTAGCGAATTTATGACCGTTACCGCCGGACTGGCTCGTAATCACCTGTTGATTATCGTCCTGCTGTTATTGCTGTTAACGCTGGTGCTGGCGGGCCTGGTACGGATGGCTGCGCGGGTGTTAATGGCGAAACCGCCGCAGGCCGTTAACCGGGGTGA
This sequence comes from Escherichia sp. MOD1-EC6300, assembly GCF_002965045.1. Taxonomy (NCBI): domain Bacteria; kingdom Pseudomonadati; phylum Pseudomonadota; class Gammaproteobacteria; order Enterobacterales; family Enterobacteriaceae; genus Escherichia; species Escherichia sp. MOD1-EC6300. Next base: position 82,444 of record NZ_PTRH01000009.1, read on the forward strand.
ACTTGGCTGGTTGACCACCTCGCCAATGGTGATTCTGCTGGTCATGATGCTGGCGATGGGAACGCATATTCCACAACCTGTCATCAGGATCCTGGCGGGCGCTTCCACTATAGTCCTCTCAGGGACGCACGACCTGCCTGCACAACGTAGCACCTGGCATGATTTTTTGCCTTCAGGCACCGCATCTGTTTCGGAGAAACACAGTGAACGTTAATTCATCGTCAAATCGTGGCGAAGCGATTCTCGCCGCCCTGAAAACGCAGTTCCCCGGCGCGGTGCTGGATGAAGAGCGACAAACGCCTGAACAGGTCACCATTACGGTGAAAATAAATCTGCTGCCTGACGTTGTACATTATCTTTATTATCAACATGATGGCTGGCTTCCGGTCCTGTTTGGCAACGACGAGCGGACACTTAACGGTCATTACGCGGTTTATTATGCCCTTTCAATGGAAGGGGCCGAAAAATGCTGGATCGTGGTGAAGGCACTGGTCGATGCCGACAGTAGGGAGTTTCCGTCAGTCACACCGCGCGTCCCTGCCGCGGTCTGGGGCGAGCGAGAAATTCGCGATATGTACGGGCTGATTCCGGTTGGCCTGCCGGATCAGCGTCGCCTGGTGTTGCCCGATGACTGGCCGGAAGACATGCATCCGCTGCGCAAAGACGCGATGGATTATCGACTGCGCCCTGAACCGACGACTGATACCGAAACGTATCCGTTTATCAACGAGGGCAACAGCGATGCGCGGGTGATCCCTGTTGGCCCGCTGCATATCACCTCCGATGAACCAGGTCACTTCCGCTTGTTTGTGGATGGCGAGCAAATTGTCGATGCTGATTACCGCCTGTTTTATGTCCATCGCGGCATGGAGAAACTGGCAGAAACGCGGATGGGCTACAACGAAGTGACCTTCTTGTCGGACCGCGTGTGTGGGATTTGCGGTTTTGCCCACAGTGTGGCCTATACCAACTCGGTTGAAAATGCACTGGGGATTGAGGTGCCGCAACGAGCGCATACTATTCGCTCGATTCTGCTGGAAGTCGAACGGCTGCATAGTCATTTGCTCAACCTTGGCCTCTCCTGCCATTTTGTTGGTTTTGATACCGGTTTTATGCAATTTTTCCGCGTGCGGGAAAAGTCGATGACGATGGCGGAATTGCTGACCGGGTCGCGTAAAACCTACGGTCTGAATCTGATTGGTGGTGTTCGCCGCGATATTCTCAAAGAGCAACGTCTGCAAACGATGAAACTGGTGCGCGAGATGCGCGCCGACGTGTCGGAGCTGGTAGAGATGCTGCTTGCCACGCCGAATATGGAACAACGCACTCAGGGCATTGGCATTCTCGACCGACAAATCGCCCGTGATTATAGCCCCGTAGGGCCGCTGATCCGTGGCAGTGGTTTTGCCCGTGATTTGCGCTTTGATCACCCCTACGCCGACTACGGCAATATTCCAAAAACGCTGTTTACCTTTACCGGCGGCGATGTCTTCTCCCGCGTGATGGTCCGTGTCAAAGAGACGTTTGATTCGCTGGCAATGCTGGAATTTGCCCTCGACAACATGCCGGATACCCCGCTGCTGACCGAAGGCTTTAGCTATAAACCTCACGCATTCGCGCTGGGCTTTGTTGAAGCGCCACGCGGTGAAGACGTGCACTGGAGCATGCTCGGTGATAACCAAAAATTGTTCCGCTGGCGCTGTCGTGCCGCCACCTACGCCAACTGGCCAGTGCTGCGTTACATGCTGCGCGGCAATACCGTTTCTGACGCACCGCTGATTATCGGTAGCCTTGATCCCTGCTACTCCTGTACCGACCGTGTGACGCTGGTTGATGTGCGCAAGCGCCAGTCAAAAACCGTGCCGTATAAAGAGATCGAACGCTACGGCATTGATCGTAACCGTTCGCCGCTGAAGTAAGGACAGAAAATGCTGAAGTTACTGAAAACTATTATGCGCGCCGGAACCGCGACGGTGAAATATCCCTTCGCGCCACTGGAGGTCAGCCCAGGCTTTCGCGGGAAACCTGACCTGATGCCCAGCCAATGTATTGCCTGCGGTGCCTGCGCCTGTGCTTGTCCGGCAAATGCGCTGACTATCCAGACCGACGACCAGCAAAATACGCGCACCTGGCAGCTCTATCTGGGGCGTTGTATTTACTGCGGACGTTGTGAAGAAGTGTGCCCGACCAGAGCCATTCAGCTTACCAATAACTTTGAACTGACCGTCACCAATAAAGCCGATCTCTATACCCGCGCGACGTTCCAGCTACAACGTTGCAGCCGTTGCGAACGCCCGTTTGCCCCGCAAAAAACCGTCGCACTGGCTGCAGAACTGTTGGCACAGCAACAAAATGCACCACAAAACCGCGAAATGTTGTGGGCGCAAGCGAGCGTCTGCCCGGAATGCAAACAACGCGCGACGCTGATCAACGACGACACAGATGAACCGCTGGTGGCTAAGGAGCAGCTATGAGTCCAGTGCTTACGCAACATGTCAGCCAGCCCATCACGCTGGACGAACAAACGCAAAAGATGAAGCAGCATTTGTTACAGGATATCCGTCGCTCGGCCTACGTTTATCGCGTCGATTGCGGCGGCTGCAACGCCTGCGAAATCGAAATTTTTGCCGCCATCACACCAGTATTCGACGCAGAACGTTTTGGCATTAAGGTTGTTTCATCACCGCGTCACGCCGATATTTTGTTATTTACTGGCGCAGTCACCCGGGCGATGCGTATGCCTGCACTTCGGGCATATGAGTCTGCCCCCGATCATAAAATCTGTGTTTCCTACGGCGCGTGCGGTGTCGGCGGCGGTATTTTCCACGATCTCTACAGCGTCTGGGGCGGCAGCGACACCATTGTCCCCATTGATGTTTGGATCCCCGGCTGCCCGCCAACACCGGCCGCCACCATTCACGGTTTCGCCGTGGCGCTCGGTTTGCTACAACAGAAGATTCACGCGGTGGATTATCGCGATCCCACCGGGGTGACCATGCAACCGCTGTGGCCGCAGATCCCGCCATCACAGCGTATCGCCATTGAGCGAGAAGCGAGGCGGCTGGCGGGCTATCGTCAGGGGCGAGAAATTTGCGATCGGCTCCTGCGCCATTTAAGCGACGATCCTACAGGAAATCGGGTTAACACCTGGTTGCGCGAAGCCGACGATCCGCGTCTCAATAGTATCGTTCAGCAACTCTTTCGCGTTCTCCGGGGGTTACATGGCTGAGGAGTGCGGGGAAATTGTTTTCTGGACGCTGCGAAAAAAATTTATCGCCAGTAGCGACGAGATGCCGGAACACAGCTCCCAGGTAATGTATTACTCGTTGGCTATCGGTCATCACGTTGGCGTGATTGATTGTCTGAATGTCGCCTTCCGCTGCCCACAGACGGAATACGAAGATTGGCTTGCACAGGTCGAAGAGGAGCAAGCCCGACGTAAGATGCTGGGGGTGATGACCTTTGGTGAGATTGTTATTGACGCCAGCCACACCGCCCTGTTGACCCGGGCATTCGCGCCACTGGCAGATGACGCGACGTCTGTGTGGCAGGCGCGTAGCATTCAATTCATTCATCTGTTGGATGAAATTGTGCAGGAACCGGCCATCTATATGATGGCCAGAAAAATTGCATGAGAAGGATTTCTCATTAATAAGGACTGTTGATGGCTATGTCAGACGAGGCGATGTTTGCCCCGCCACAAGGAATAACAATTGAAGCGGTAAACGGAATGCTCGCGGAGCGGTTAGCGCAGAAACACGGCAAGGCGTCTTTATTACGCGCCTTCATCCCGCTGCCGCCGCCGTTCAGCCCGGTACAACTTATTGAACTGCATGTTCTCAAAAGCAACTTCTATTACCGCTACCATGATGATGGCAGCGATGTGACGGCAACAACAGAGTATCAGGGCGAGATGGTCGATTATTCGCGCCACGCCGTCCTTCTCGGCAGTAGTGGAATGGCGGAGCTACGCTTTATTCGCACCCACGGCAGTCGTTTTACTCCCCAGGATTGCACACTGTTTAACTGGCTGGCACACATAATCACTCCGGTTCTGCAATCATGGCTCAATGATGAAGAACAGCAGGTGGCGCTGCGTTTGCTGGAGAAAGATCGCGATCATCATCGGGTACTGGTGGATATCACTAATGCAGTGTTGTCACATCTTGATCTCGACGATCTGATCGCTGACGTCGCTCGTGAGATCCATCATTTTTTCGGTCTGGCTTCAGTCAGTATGGTACTGGGCGATCATCGAAAGAACGAGAAGTTCAGCCTGTGGTGCAGCGATCTTTCTGCCTCACATTGTGCGTGTCTGCCACGCTGTATGCCTGGCGAAAGTGTATTGCTGACACAAACGCTACAAACCCGACAACCGACCTTGACGCACCGTGCAGACGATCTGTTTCTCTGGCAACGCGACCCGTTATTACACTTACTTGCATCTAACGGCTGCGAATCTGCGCTCCTTATACCGCTCACCTTTGGCAACCATACACCGGGTGCATTGTTGCTGGCGCATACCTCTCCCACTCTCTTTAGTGAGGAAAACTGCCAGCTACTACAACATATTGCCGATCGCATCGCTATTGCCGTTGGCAATGCCGATGCCTGGCGCAGCATGACCGATTTGCAGGAAAGCTTGCAGCAAGAAAACCACCAGCTTAGCGAGCAGCTCCTTTCGAATCTGGGCGTCGGTGACATTATCTACCAAAGCCAGGCAATGGAAGATTTACTCCAGCAGGTAGATATTGTGGCGAAGAGCGACAGTACGGTGTTGATTTGTGGTGAAACCGGAACCGGCAAAGAGGTGATCGCCAGGGCGATCCATCAACTGAGCCCGCGACGCGACAAGCCGCTGGTCAAAATCAACTGCGCCGCTATCCCCGCCAGTCTTCTGGAAAGTGAGTTATTCGGTCACGACAAAGGGGCATTTACTGGCGCGATTAACACTCATCGTGGTCGTTTTGAAATTGCCGATGGCGGCACGTTATTTCTCGATGAAATTGGCGATCTGCCGTTAGAACTTCAGCCCAAACTGCTACGCGTATTACAGGAGCGGGAAATTGAGCGTCTCGGTGGGAGTAGAACGATCCCGGTGAATGTCAGAGTCATTGCCGCCACCAACCGTGATTTGTGGCAAATGGTTGAAGATCGCCAGTTTCGCAGCGATCTCTTTTATCGCCTGAATGTCTTCCCACTGGAACTGCCGCCACTGCGCGACCGTCCGGAAGATATCCCTCTTTTAGCAAAGCATTTCACGCAAAAAATGGCGCGCCATATGAATCGCGCAATTGACGCCATCCCGACCGAGGCGCTACGCCAGTTGATGTCGTGGGACTGGCCGGGCAACGTGCGCGAGCTGGAAAACGTGATTGAGCGAGCGGTACTACTGACTCGCGGTAACAGTCTGAATTTACATCTTAATGTCCGACAAAGCCGTTTACTGCCGACGTTAAATGAAAATTCGGCGCTTCGCAGTTCAATGGCGCAGTTACTGCACCCGACGACGCCAGAGAATGACGAAGAAGAACGTCAGCGCATTGTTCAGGTATTGCGAGAAACCAATGGCATTGTTGCCGGGCCCCGTGGCGCGGCGACGCGATTAGGGATGAAGCGCACCACGCTGCTGTCACGAATGCAGCGGCTGGGGATCTCGGTTCGCGAGGTGTTGTAATCTGTTTTTGCAGGAGTATGCATGAGAAACAAACTCTCTTTCGACTTGCAGTTGAGCGCCAGAAAAGCGGCAATCGCTGAACGGATTGCCGCCCATAAAATTGCCCGCAGCAAAGTGTCGGTCTTTTTAATGGCGATGTCCGCAGGCGTGTTTATGGCGATCGGATTTACTTTTTACCTTACCGTTATCGCCGATGCCCCGTCTTCACAGGCATTAACCCATCTGGTGGGTGGCCTTTGCTTTACACTCGGCTTTATTTTGCTGGCGGTTTGCGGCACCAGCCTGTTCACCTCGTCGGTAATGACGGTGATGGCAAAAAGTCGGGGCGTTATTAGCTTGCGAACATGGCTGATTAATGCACTTCTGGTGGCCTGCGGTAATCTGGCAGGTATTGCCTGTTTCAGTTTGTTAATCTGGTTTTCCGGGCTGGTGATGAGTGAAAACGCGATGTGGGGAGTCGCGGTTTTACACTGCGCCGAGGGCAAAATGCATCATACATTTACTGAATCAGTCAGCCTCGGCATTATGTGCAATCTGATGGTTTGTCTGGCGCTGTGGATGAGTTATTGCGGACGTTCATTATGCGACAAAATCGTCGCCATGATTTTGCCCATCACCCTGTTTGTCGCCAGTGGCTTTGAGCACTGTATCGCCAATTTGTTTGTGATTCCGTTCGCCATTGCCATTCGCCATTTCGCCCCTACCTCCTTCTGGCAACTGGCGCACAGTAGCGCAGACAATTTTCCGGCACTGACGGTCAGCCATTTTATTACCGCCAATCTGCTCCCGGTGATGCTGGGTAATATTATCGGCGGTGCAGTGCTGGTGAGTATTTGTTATCGGGCTATTTATTTACGTCAGGAACCCTAAAAATCAGCCCGGCGAAACAGTTCGTCGGGCTGAAGATTATTCTTGCGCGATTTGCCCATCGGGCCAGGCGTGAATCACGGCTTTGATCAGCGTCGCCAATGGAATGGCGAAGAATACGCCCCAGAATCCCCACAAACCACCGAAGATCACTACTGATAAAATAATGACCAGCGGATGCAGGTTAACCGCTTCGGAGAACAACACAGGTACTAACAGGTTGCCGTCCAGCGCCTGAATGATCAGATACACCGCGAAGCAGCTCCAGAATTCCGTGCCAGCACCAAACTGGAATAGCGCCACGCCAACCACCGGAATGGTCACCACAAATGCACCAATGTACGGAATAAGTACCGAGAAGCCGACCAGCACCGCCAGCAGCAGCGAATAGTTCAGCCCGAAGAGTAAGAATCCCAGCCAGGTGGCAATCCCCACCACGATCATCTCCAGCACTTTCCCACGGATATAGTTGGTGATTTGTTGATTCATCTCCTTCCACACCTGGCCTGCCAGACCACGGTTACGCGGCAGCACCCGGCGAACGGCGTTCAACATTTGCTCTTTGTCTTTCAGCAGGAAGAAGACCATCAATGGCACCAGCACCAGATAGACGGCAATGGTCAGCAAACCGACCAGCGAGGCGAGGGAAATTTTCACCACCGAATCGCCCATGGTGAGCATTCGGCTGCGCATATTTTCGGCCATTGCATCAATAATCCCCGCATCCATTAACGCCGGATAGCGGCGCGGCAACGTGGCGGCAAAATCAGAGAGCTTATTGAGCATCCCCGGCATATCACGGATTAAGTAGATGCCCTGTTGCCAGGCGATAGGCATTACCACGAACGCCATCAGCAGCAAAATACCGACGAAAACGACCAATACAATCGATGTCGCCCAACGTCGGGAGCAGCCTATTGATTGTAGGCGCACGGTTGGCCATTCCAGTAAATAGGCCAGCACAATCGCCACCAGCAACGGTGCGAGTAGGCCGCTAAAGAAAAAGATAATGCCAAATCCGGCAACTAAAATAACCAGCAAGGCAATCGCTTCCGGGTCACTAAAACGGCGGCGATACCATTGCATCAACATTTCGAGCATAAAGACCTTCCCTGAACCTCAAGAGCGGGATTGCGATCCGCAATTGTATCGAAATGTCACAAAAAAGACTTCGCTTTTTATGACGAATTCAGGAAACTGAAAAGTCATTTGAGTGGGCTAATCTTCGCCGTTACACTCAAAGGCGGCGCGGTGGGAACGATATTTCACAGTATCGGTCAAATGACTATCTCCAGAAACACAGGACAGAGGTTATGTTCAGGCAGTTGAAAAAAAACCTGGTTGCAACCCTCATTGCTGCCATGACCATTGGTCAGGTAGCCCCGGCGTTTGCCGATAGTGCAGACACCTTGCCGGATATGGGAACCTCCGCAGGAAGCACGCTTTCCATTGGTCAGGAAATGCAGATGGGCGACTATTATGTCCGCCAGCTACGCGGTAGCGCGCCGTTAATTAATGATCCACTATTAACGCAGTACATTAATTCACTAGGAATGCGTCTGGTTTCGCATGCCAATTCGGTTAAGACACCGTTTCATTTTTTTCTGATCAACAACGACGAAATTAACGCCTTTGCTTTCTTTGGCGGCAACGTGGTGCTGCACTCTGCCCTGTTCCGTTATTCCGATAACGAAAGTCAACTGGCTTCAGTTATGGCGCACGAAATCTCCCACGTCACCCAACGTCACCTGGCGCGAGCGATGGAAGATCAACAGCGCAGCGCGCCGCTGACCTGGGTCGGCGCGTTAGGTTCTATTTTACTGGCGATGGCCAGTCCGCAGGCGGGGATGGCAGCGCTGACCGGTACACTGGCGGGAACGCGCCAGGGGATGATCAGCTTCACCCAGCAAAATGAACAGGAAGCGGATCGCATTGGTATTCAGGTGCTGCAACGCTCAGGATTCGATCCGCAGGCGATGCCGACCTTCCTCGAAAAATTGCTCGATCAGGCACGTTACTCCTCGCGTCCACCGGAAATTTTGTTGACTCACCCGTTGCCGGAAAGTCGTCTGGCAGATGCCCGCAACCGTGCTAATCAGATGCGCCCGATGGTGGTGCAGTCGTCGGAGGATTTCTATCTGGCGAAAGCGCGCACACTGGGGATGTATAATTCCGGACGTAATCAGCTCACCAGTGATTTGCTGGATGAATGGGCGAAAGGAAACGTTCGTCAGCAACGAGCGGCGCAATATGGTCGTGCTTTACAGGCGATGGAAGCCAATAAATACGACGAAGCGCGTAAAACGCTGCAACCGTTACTGGCGGCAGAACCTGGCAACGCATGGTATCTCGATCTGGCTACCGATATCGACCTTGGGCAAAACAAAGCCAATGACGCTATCAATCGCCTGAAAAATGCCCGCGATTTGCGCACCAATCCGGTGTTGCAGCTCAACCTGGCGAACGCTTATCTGCAAGGGGGGCAACCACAGGAAGCGGCCAATATTCTGAATCGCTACACTTTTAACAATAAAGATGACAGCAACGGCTGGGATTTACTGGCACAGGCGGAAGCCGCACTAAATAACCGCGATCAGGAACTGGCTGCGCGAGCAGAAGGTTATGCGCTCGCCGGGCGACTCGATCAGGCCATTTCCTTGTTGAGTAGCGCCAGTTCTCAGGTGAAATTAGGCAGCCTGCAACAAGCACGTTACGATGCGCGCATCGACCAGTTGCGCCAGCTGCAGGAACGCTTTAAGCCTTATACCAAGATGTAATTCGCATTAAAGGAAGAACCATGACCAAACAGGTAAAAATCTACCATAATCCACGCTGTTCAAAGAGCCGGGAAACGCTGAACCTGCTGAAAGAAAACGGCGTGGAGCCAGAAGTGGTGCTCTACCTTGAGACACCCGCCGATGCGGCAACGCTGCGCGATTTGCTTAAAATGCTTGGGATGAATAGTGCCCGTGAGTTGATGCGCCAGAAAGAGGATCTTTATAAAGAGCTGAACCTGACTGACAGTTCGCTTAGCGAAGAGGCGCTGATTCAGGCAATGGTGGATAATCCGAAGCTAATGGAGCGCCCAATTGTGGTCGCCAATGGCAAAGCGCGGATTGGTCGTCCACCGGAGCAGGTACTGGAAATCGTGGGTTAATATGCGCCCTTTCGCGAGTTAAGTCACGTTGCCGGATACGACGCTTGCCGCGTCTTATCCGGCCTACGAATACGATGGGCGCGCATCCGACGATAAACGTCTTGTCTACAGTTTCAGAATTTCTTTCACAAACGGAATGGTCAGCTTACGTTGCGCGGTAATCGACGCACGATCCAACTGATCCAACGTCATAAATAACGTGCGCATCTCTCTGTCGAGCCGCTTCAGCAAGAAACGCCCCACATCTTCCGGCAGTTCAAAACCACGCAAACGCGCGCGTAACTGTAGCGCCTGCAACTTATCTTCATCAGAAAGAGGCTGCAATTTGTAGATCTGCCCCCAGTCGAGTCGCGACGCGAGATCCGGTAATCCCAGATTCAACTGCCGCGGTGGACGATCGCCGGTGATTAACAACCGTGTTTTACCCGATTCCAGAATTCGATTGTAGAGATCGAAAATCGCCATCTCCCACAACTCATCGCCTGCAATACACTCAATGTTGTCGATACAGACCAGCGACAAATGCTCCATACCGTCGAGCACTTCCGGAACAAACCAGGTGCGTTTATCCAGCGGGACATAGCCCACCGCATCGCCACGCTGCGACAATTCCGCGCAAGCCGCGTGCAGCAGATGGCTGCGCCCCGCGCCTTCGCGTGCCCAGAGATAGATGTAACCGCTATGTTCCTGACGCAGCACGTTTTGCAGCGCGGCCAGTAAAGAGGAGTTATCCCCCGGCCAGAAACTTGCAAAGGTTTCGTCGTCAGGAAGATAAAGTGGCAAAGAGAGCTGTGCCGGTGTGTTCAGAGATACCTCAACCAGGATTTCACAAAATCGCGAGAAGTTTACCACAGAATCCCATGATGTTTGAACCGGGCAGCAACACTGCCCGGTCGGTACATTATTTGTCTGTTATATCCGCGTCTTCTGCGTCCAGCACCACTTCTTCAGGGCGCAGCACACTAATCAGTTTGAAGATCAAACTTAAGCCGATACCGACGATGGTCGCCAGCGCCATACCTTTCAGCTCCGCCGCGCCGATGTTTACCTTCGCGCCACTGACACCGATGATCAAAATGACAGAAGTCAGGATCAGGTTCTGTGCTTTGTTGTAATCCACTTTCGATTCGATCAAAACACGAATACCGGAAGCACCGATAACACCATAAAGCAGCAGCGAAACGCCGCCCATCACCGGCAATGGGATCATCTGGATAGCAGCAGCCAGTTTACCGACGCAGGAAAGCAGGATAGCGAAAATCGCCGCCCCGCCGATAACCCAGGTACTGTAAACACGGGTGATCGCCATCACGCCAATGTTTTCCCCGTAGGTAGTATTTGGCGTGGAGCCAAAGAAGCCGGAGATCACGGTCGACAAGCCGTTAGCAAACATCGAACGGTGCAGACCTGGATCGCGCAGCAGATCTTTTTTGACGATATTAGCCGTTACCACCAGGTGCCCTACGTGTTCGGCAATAACCACTAACGCCGCTGGCAGAATAGTCAGAATGGCAAACCACTCGAAGCGCGGCGTATAGAGAGTTGGCAGCGCAAACCAGTGAGCATTAATAATCGGCGTAGTATCGACAATTCCCATTGCGAAAGAGAGCGCGTAGCCCACCAGCACGCCAATTAAAATCGGGATAATTGCCAGGAAACCACGAAACAGCACGGAACCTAAAACCGTGACTGCCAGCGTGGTAATGGAGATGATGATGGTTTTGGAGTCTGGCGTTTGCCCTTCAGCCGGGAGTAAACCTGCCATACCGGCAGCTACGCCCGCCAACTCCAGACCGATGACGGCAACGATTGCGCCCATTGCCGCAGGTGGAAACAGCACGTCCAGCCAGCCGGTCCCCGCTTTCTTCACGATAAAAGAAACCAGGCAGAACAGCACGCCGCACATAATAAAGCCGCCCAGCGCGACTTCATACCCTAACGGCAACAGTAACAATACCGGTGAAATAAAGGCAAAGCTGGAACCAAGATAAGCCGGGATTTTCCCTTTACAGATGAAGAGATACAGCAGCGTCCCGATACCATTGAATAACAGTACAGTCGCCGGGTTAATATGAAATAAGACGGGCACCAGGACGGTTGCACCAAACATGGCGAACAAATGTTGCAAACTAAGCGGGATTGTTTGTAAAAGTGGCGGTCTTTCACTCACCCCGATAGCACGGCGCGTCATAGTATATTCCTCTGTATTATGTGTTATAGGCGCTTTACTCAAAAAAAAGCCGACTCTTAAAGTCGGCTTTAATAATTTTTATTCTTTATTTCGTACCAAAGATTTTGTCACCGGCATCGCCGAGGCCCGGAATAATGTATCCGTGCTCGTTCAGTCCCTGGTCAATCGATGCAGTATACAGTTCGACGTCCGGGTGCGCTTTTTCCAGCGCTGCGATACCTTCTGGCGCAGCTACCAGCACCAGAACTTTGATGCTGCTGCAGCCCGCTTTTTTCAGCAGGTCGATGGTCGCGATAACGGAACCACCGGTTGCCAGCATTGGGTCAACGATCAGCGCCATACGCTCATCGATGTTAGAAACCAGTTTCTGGAAGTACGGTACCGGCTCCAGCGTTTCTTCATTACGGTACATACCGACGACGCTGATGCGCGCGCTCGGAACGTTTTCCAGCACACCGTCCATCATCCCCAGACCGGCACGTAAAATTGGCACCACGGTAATTTTCTTACCTTTGATCTGGTCGATTTCTACCGGGCCGTTCCAGCCTTCGATAGTTACTTTTTCCGTTTCGAGGTCGGCGGTCGCTTCGTAAGTCAGCAGGCTACCCACTTCGGAAGCGAGTTCGCGAAAGCGCTTGGTGCTGATATCTTGCTCACGCATCAGTCCCAGCTTGTGTTTGACGAGTGGGTGTTTGACTTCCACGATCTTCATACTCTTTCTCCTTTGAGGGGCAGCCACAAAAAAAATCGACGGATTATACCTCCTTTCTTCAAGGCGGCAATATTATTTTCGTTGACTTTAGTCAAAATGATAACGGTTTGAGATAAAGTTATTTTGTATTCAAATGGTTATGGAAGAAGATTATTCCATCCGAAAACGATCCTTTGCCCTGGTACAAGTATTCTTTCGCCGCGCGCCTGGGGAAAAGACGTGCAAAAAGGTTGTGTAAAGCAGTCTCGCAAACGTTTGCTTTCCCTGTTAGAATTGCGCCGAATTTTATTTTTCTACCGCAAGTAACGCGTGGGGACCCAAGCAGTGACCGATAAAACCTCTCTTAGCTACAAAGATGCCGGTGTTGATATTGACGCGGGTAATGCTCTGGTTGGAAGAATCAAAGGCGTAGTGAAGAAAACGCGTCGTCCGGAAGTGATGGGCGGTCTGGGCGGCTTCGGTGCGCTGTGTGCATTGCCGCAAAAATATCGTGAACCCGTGCTGGTGTCCGGCACTGACGGCGTAGGTACCAAGCTGCGTCTGGCGATGGACTTAAAACGTCACGACACCATTGGTATTGATCTGGTCGCCATGTGTGTTAACGATCTGGTAGTACAAGGCGCGGAACCCCTCTTTTTCCTCGACTATTACGCAACCGGAAAACTGGATGTTGATACCGCTTCAGCGGTGATCAGTGGCATTGCGGAAGGTTGTCTGCAATCGGGCTGTTCACTGGTGGGTGGCGAAACGGCAGAAATGCCGGGGATGTATCACGGTGAAGATTACGATGTCGCCGGATTCTGCGTTGGCGTGGTAGAAAAATCAGAAATCATCGACGGCTCTAAAGTCAGCGATGGCGATGTGCTGATTGCACTCGGCTCCAGCGGTCCGCACTCGAACGGCTATTCGCTGGTGCGCAAAATTCTTGAAGTCAGCGGTTGTGATCCGCAAACCACCGAACTTGATGGTAAGCCATTAGCCGATCATCTGCTGGCACCGACCCGCATTTATGTGAAGTCAGTGCTGGAGTTGATTGAAAACGTTGATGTGCACGCCATTGCGCACCTGACCGGTGGCGGCTTCTGGGAAAACATTCCTCGCGTATTGCCAGATAATACCCAGGCAGTGATTGATGAATCCTCCTGGCAGTGGCCAGAAGTGTTCAACTGGCTGCAAACGGCAGGTAACGTTGAGCGCCATGAAATGTATCGCACCTTCAACTGCGGCGTCGGGATGATTATTGCCCTGCCTGCTCCGGAAGTGGACAAAGCCCTCGCCCTGCTCAATGCCAACGGTGAAAACGCGTGGAAAATCGGTATCATCAAAGCCTCTGATTCCGAACAACGCGTGGTTATCGAATAATGAATATTGTGGTGCTTATTTCCGGCAACGGAAGTAATTTGCAGGCAATTATTGACTCCTGCAAAACCAATAAAATTAAAGGCACCGTACGGGCAGTTTTCAGCAATAAGGCCGACGCGTTCGGCCTTGAACGCGCCCGCCAGGCGGGTATTGCAACGCATACGCTCATCGCCAGCGCGTTTGACAGTCGTGAAGCCTATGACCGGGAGTTGATTCATGAAATCGACATGTACGCACCCGATGTGGTCGTGCTGGCTGGTTTTATGCGCATTCTCAGCCCGGCGTTTGTCTCCCACTATGCCGGGCGTTTGCTGAACATTCACCCTTCTCTGCTGCCGAAATATCCCGGATTACACACCCATCGTCAGGCGCTGGAAAATGGCGATGAAGAGCACGGTACATCGGTGCATTTCGTCACCGATGAACTGGACGGTGGCCCGGTTATTTTACAGGCGAAAGTCCCGGTATTTGCTGGTGATACGGAGGATGACATCACCGCCCGCGTGCAAACCCAGGAACACGCTATTTATCCACTGGTGATTAGCTGGTTTGCCGATGGTCGTCTGAAAATGCACGAAAACGCCGCGTGGCTGGATGGTCAACGTCTGCCGCCGCAGGGCTACGCTGCCGACGAGTAATGCCCCCGTAGTTAAAGCGCCAGCTCTGCCGCTGGCGTTTTTCAATTCACCTGTAAATCGCAAGCTCCAGCAGTTTTTTTCCCCCTTTTCTGGCATAGTTGGACATCTGCCAATATTGCTCGCCATAATATCCAGGCAGTGTCCCGTGAATAAAACGGAGTAAAAGTGGTAATGGGTCAGGAAAAGCTATACATCGAAAAAGAGCTCAGTTGGTTATCGTTCAATGAACGCGTGCTTCAGGAAGCGGCGGACAAATCTAACCCGCTGATTGAAAGGATGCGTTTCCTGGGGATCTATTCCAATAACCTTGATGAGTTCTATAAAGTCCGCTTCGCTGAACTGAAGCGACGCATCATTATTAGCGAAGAACAAGGTTCCAACTCTCATTCCCGCCATTTACTGGGCAAAATTCAGTCCCGGGTGCTGAAAGCCGATCAGGAATTCGACGGCCTCTACAACGAGCTGTTGCTGGAGATGGCGCGCAACCAGATCTTCCTGATTAATGAACGCCAACTCTCCGTCAATCAACAAAACTGGCTGCGTCATTATTTTAAGCAGTATCTGCGTCAGCACATTACGCCGATTTTAATCAATCCTGACACTGACTTAGTGCAGTTCCTGAAAGATGATTACACCTATCTGGCGGTGGAAATTATCCGTGGCGATACCATCCGTTACGCGCTGCTGGAGATCCCATCAGATAAAGTGCCGCGATTTGTGAATTTACCGCCAGAAGCGCCGCGTCGACGCAAGCCGATGATTCTTCTGGATAACATTCTGCGTTACTGCCTTGATGATATTTTCAAAGGCTTCTTTGATTATGACGCGCTGAATGCCTATTCAATGAAGATGACCCGCGATGCCGAATACGATTTAGTGCATGAGATGGAAGCCAGCCTGATGGAGTTGATGTCTTCCAGTCTCAAGCAGCGTTTAACTGCTGAGCCGGTGCGTTTTGTTTATCAGCGCGATATGCCTAATGCGCTGGTTGAAGTATTACGTGAAAAACTGACTATTTCCCGCTACGACTCCATCGTCCCCGGCGGCCGTTATCACAATTTTAAAGACTTTATTAATTTCCCCAACGTCGGCAAAGCCAATCTGGTGAACAAACCACTGCCGCGTTTACGCCACATTTGGTTTGATAAAGCCCAGTTCCGCAATGGTTTTGATGCTATTCGCGAACGCGATGTGTTGCTCTATTATCCTTATCATACCTTTGAGCATGTACTGGAACTGCTGCGTCAGGCTTCGTTCGACCCGAGCGTACTGGCGATTAAAATTAACATTTACCGCGTGGCGAAAGATTCACGCATCATCGACTCGATGATCCACGCCGCACACAACGGTAAGAAAGTCACCGTGGTGGTTGAGTTACAGGCGCGTTTCGACGAAGAAGCCAACATTCACTGGGCGAAGCGCCTGACCGAAGCAGGCGTGCACGTTATCTTCTCTGCGCCGGGGCTCAAAATTCACGCCAAGCTGTTCCTGATTTCACGTAAAGAAAACGGTGAAGTGGTGCGTTACGCGCACATCGGGACCGGGAACTTTAACGAAAAAACCGCGCGGCTTTATACTGACTATTCGTTGCTGACCGCTGATGCGCGCATTACCAACGAAGTACGGCGTGTGTTCAACTTTATTGAAAACCCATACCGTCCGGTGACATTTGATTATTTAATGGTGTCACCACAAAACTCCCGCCGCCTGTTGTATGAAATGGTTGACCGCGAAATCGCCAACGCGCAGCAGGGGCTGCCCAGCGGTATCACTCTAAAGCTAAATAACCTTGTCGATAAAGGTCTGGTCGACCGTCTGTATGCGGCTTCCAGCTCCGGCGTGCCGGTGAATCTGCTGGTTCGTGGAATGTGTTCGCTGATCCCTAATCTGGAAGGCATTAGTGATAACATCCGTGCTATCAGTATTGTTGACCGTTACCTTGAACATGACCGGGTTTATATTTTTGAAAATGGCGGCGATAAAAAGGTTTATCTTTCTTCCGCCGACTGGATGACGCGCAATATTGATTATCGTATTGAAGTGGCGACGCCGCTGCTCGATCCGCGCCTGAAGCAGCGGGTGCTGGACATCATCGACATTTTATTCAGCGATACGGTCAAAGCACGTTATATCGATAAAGAACTTAGTAATCGCTACGTTCCCCGCGGTAACCGCCGCAAAGTGCGGGCGCAGTTGGCGATTTACGATTACATCAAATCCCTCGAACAACCTGAATAACCCTATGCCAATACACGACAAATCCCCTCGTCCGCAGGAGTTTGCTGCGGTCGATCTTGGTTCAAACAGTTTCCACATGGTTATTGCCCGTGTGGTGGATGGCGCTATGCAGATTATTGGTCGCCTGAAACAGCGGGTCCATCTGGCAGACGGTCTGGGGCCAGATAATATGTTGAGTGAAGAGGCAATCACACGCGGATTGAACTGCCTATCGTTGTTTGCTGAACGCTTGCAGGGATTTTCGCCTGCCAGCGTTTGTATTGTTGGCACCCATACGCTGCGTCAGGCGTTGAATGCTACTGACTTTTTGAAACGCGCGGAAAAGGTCATTCCCTACCCGATTGAAATTATTTCCGGTAATGAAGAAGCCCGTCTGATTTTCATGGGCGTGGAACATACCCAGCCGGAAAAAGGTCGCAAACTGGTTATTGATATTGGCGGCGGATCTACGGAACTGGTGATTGGTGAAAATTTCGAACCGATTCTCGTTGAAAGCCGCCGGATGGGTTGTGTCAGCTTTGCCCAACTCTATTTCCCGGGCGGGGTCATCAATAAAGAGAATTTTCAGCGCGCTCGCATGGCGGCAGCACAAAAACTGGAAACTTTAACCTGGCAATTCCGTATTCAGGGCTGGAACGTGGCAATGGGCGCTTCCGGTACCATAAAAGCCGCCCATGAAGTGTTAATGGAAATGGGCGAGAAAGACGGGATAATTACCCCGGAACGTCTGGAAAAACTGGTGAAAGAAGTTTTACGGCACCGTAATTTCGCATCGCTGAGTTTACCGGGTCTTTCCGAAGAACGGAAAACAGTCTTCGTTCCTGGACTGGCGATTTTATGCGGTGTGTTTGATGCTTTAGCCATCCGTGAACTGCGCCTTTCTGATGGGGCGTTACGCGAAGGCGTATTGTATGAAATGGAAGGACGTTTCCGTCATCAGGATGTGCGTAGTCGCACCGCCAGTAGTCTCGCTAACCAGTATCACATCGACAGTGAACAGGCCCGACGGGTGCTGGATACCACTATGCAAATGTACGAACAGTGGCGGGAGCAGCAACCGAAGCTGGCGCATCCGCAACTGGAAGCGCTACTGCGATGGGCCGCCATGCTGCATGAGGTCGGGTTGAATATCAACCACAGCGGTTTGCATCGCCACTCCGCTTATATTCTGCAAAACAGCGACTTGCCGGGTTTTAATCAGGAACAGCAGTTGATGATGGCGACGCTGGTGCGCTATCACCGTAAAGCGATTAAGCTCGACGATCTGCCGCGCTTTACCTTGTTTAAGAAGAAACAGTTCCTGCCACTGATTCAGCTATTGCGCCTTGGCGTATTACTCAATAATCAACGTCAGGCAACCACCACACCGCCAACATTGACGCTGATTACCGATGACAGTCACTGGACACTGCGTTTTCCGCATGACTGGTTTAGTCAGAATGCACTGGTACTGCTTGATCTGGAAAAGGAGCAAGAATACTGGGAAGGCGTGGCTGGCTGGCGATTGAAAATTGAAGAAGAAAGTTCACCTGAAATAGCTGCTTAATGCTTTGCGGGCCGACGAGAAATGTCGGCCCTCGCTGTTCAGGCACTTTCGCGAATGGGTTCGATTTCATTCAGCGTATCAATTAACGGTTGCGGCTTACCAATAAGATAACCCTGCATATAATCTATCCCTAAAGAAAGCACCGCCTCGCGGATCTCTTCGTTTTCAACGTACTCTGCCACTACCAGCATTTTCTTCATTCGCGCCAGGTGACAAATCGACGCCACTATCTGGTAATCCAGACTATTTGACACAATATTGCGGATAAAACTGCCGTCAATTTTAAGGAGATCGGCATTCACATTTTTAAGCCGCGCATAGCTGGCGTAGCCGGTGCCGAAATCATCAATCGCAATCTGGCAGCCTAATTCCTGAAGATGCTGCAAGGTGATTTGCGCCTGCTTAACATTGGTCAGCGCATTACTTTCGGTGACTTCAAAAATAAGTTGCCACGCTTCAATCTGGTATTTAGCCAGCAGCTGACTGACTTCAACGGGAAAACGAGCCTGACATACCGAGGTTGGCGACAGATTAATCGCAAAACGGTGAGCGGGCATCTTCGCTCTGTTTTCAGCCATAAATTGCAGCGTATGCTCAATGACCCACATGTCGATACTCGACGATAAACCAAATTCGTGCGCGACCGGCAAGAAGCTGTCGGGGCTGATCAGTTCATCATTATCACCTTTCATGCGCAGAAGGATCTCATGGTAGACATCACCACGCATACCGGTAATCGGCTGGGCCATCAGGAAAAAATGGTTGTGTTCCAGCGCCTGCTGTAGCCGATTCATCATCGCGACTTTATCTTTCAATTCGCGTTGCAAATACATTGCCCCGCGACGCTGCATATTTTCCGGGGCGTTGGTCACGATGGAAAGTTCGGCGACCGTATTTAGCTCTCCCAGCAGTAAGTAGATATGATTCACTGGCGAGCGCACATAGCAGTAACTGACGCCAATCTGCGGTTGCATCGGCATTCCATCCCAAAAGAAACGAAATTGCTTGAGATGGCTATCCAGTGCGGTAATGCGCTCCTGGTGCGATTCTGTATTCAGTCGCAGCGCGAGATCGTTACCCGAAAGCTGATAAACATCTTCACCCGGTTCCAGCAATGGTGACAGCCAGTGAGAAAGTTTTTGCTTGTATTGAATCCGTAGCATGATGCCATAGTTCTTAACCAGCATTTCCATGCCGGGGATGCGTAAATAACAAAGCGCAGACCAGGGGGCATCACGCAACGCGCGATTCAGGGCGCGAACATTTGGCAGATGAACCACCGGGTCCACATACGCAAGCCGCTGAATGCGTCTGACTACCGCTCGCTGACGGGTTGCCAGTACAACCATATAATTGACAATAAAAGAGAATACCAGATAACTGGAGGAGGTTATGGTCAGTTGCGTGGTATAGCCAGGATAAATGGGAATGTAATTTTGATAGCTGTGGATGCTGATCATCAGCACGACCGCCCAGAGCAGCGAAATCAACTTATAACCATAGCGCATGGCTCCCCACATCATCAGGGGTAGCAATAATGACAAGGTATAATTGGTGCTGAAAATCGTGCTTTTTTCATTTAACGGCATGCATAACAGCAACAACAACGCACCTAATGCCAGTAGCCAGAGCGCGAACTCTTTTTTGGTGACTTTGACATCAACTTGCTGTTTTAATTGCGAATAATAGCTGCGTAAATAAAACGGATTTCGCACCACCCGAATGATGAAGTAGCACAGCGGAACACCAATCAGATTGCCCACCAGTAAGGCCTGATAATTGATTAAGGTCCCGAGGTTAAAAGGCATGACGCCGACCAGATTTTCTCTGCTCGCCAGTAATCCAACAAACGCAGCAAATTGGAAAAGTATTAGAAACAGCGTTGCAGGAAATACAATCTGCCAGAATATACGCTGGGCAATTAAACGGGTATCACCATGTGAAACGTTGTTACGCCGGGGAGTAAAGACCCTGTAACCGCCCCAACAGAGAATGATAATGATAATAAAATTAGCTGTTAATGAGAGCGTTTCGTAAATACCCAGCTCTGCATATTTGCGGACAAAAATCCCTAAGGCGATCCCTGGCAATGCCGCCCAGCTGAAAAACATCATCATGCTGATCATCAGTGCCAAAGGCAGGTAAAAGAGAAAAACCTCACCGGAAGAAATATGCGCGAAAGTATTAATATGGGCGAAAATGGGCAAGATGAAAGAAGGCAGGAACAGCGGAAGCCCCCACCATTTATCACGTATTTTTATATAGGTTGCATTCAGTTTCATAGATGCTCAGCAGAATCCCCCACATCCTGAAGGAGGTGTATTCAGACAGGCATCCCACCTGACTTCGAATGATGATTATTCATCACTATAGAGAGCATTGATTCTAAGTGTCATATGAAAGTTCCAATTGATATATATCAAACAAAATAACCCTGATTAATGAATTATTACGTTTATCATGTTAATTCATCATTATTACATCATCATTGTAAATAATTAAATTAACTTCCATAACATTAAAATATGTATCCACTGACGCTTTTTTACATAACGAAGAATTGACCATTTTGTCCTGTTGTGCCTTAATGTAAGTACCGTCCACGGCGTGGGACATACTTCAAGGAACCTTTTGTGAGTCAGGCAACCAGTATGCGAAAACGACACCGATTTAACAGTCGCATGACCCGTATCGTACTGCTCATCAGCTTTATCTTCTTCTTTGGCCGCTTTATCTACTCGTCCGTCGGTGCCTGGCAGCACCATCAGAGCAAAAAAGAAGCTCAACAATCCACACTCTCCGTCGAATCACCGGTACAACGTTAGCGGTTACCTTCTCCACCTTCACTGAACATAACGGCACCTCGCTGTCGGATGCAGTTGCTCTTTGAGATTATCAAAGCGGCAGATATTCTTTCATCTTAAATTTTACGTCTTTGTCCTGACTGATGTTTATCCTGTTTGGCTGCGAAATAAATATAAAATTAATACATATGTTTTAATGATGTATTTTTATAAATTATTTTCCACATGAATTTTAATAAATTTAATCTATTCCTTTATACGCAATACATTTACTTTCCTCTTTTGATGATCTTAAATGTCTTATTTTTCGTAATGTGTATAACAAGGAATAGTGATGAAATTTAAAAAATGTCTTCTGCCTGTGGCAATGTTAGCGTCATTCACTCTGGCAGGATGCCAGTCAAATGCTGATGATCATGCCGCCGATGTTTATCAAACCGATCAACTGAATACCAAACAAGAAACTAAAACCGTTAATATTATTTCCATTCTTCCCGCAAAAGTTGCCGTAGACAACTCCCAAAATAAACGAAACGCACAAGCCTTCGGCGCGCTTATTGGTGCAGTCGCTGGCGGTGTTATCGGCCACAACGTGGGGTCTGGCAGCAATTCCGGAACGACGGCAGGTGCAGTTGGCGGCGGAGCTGTTGGCGCGGCAGCAGGTTCTATGGTGAATGATAAAACCTTAGTGGAAGGTGTTTCTCTAACGTATAAGGAAGGCACCAAAGTGTATACCTCCACCCAGGTGGGTAAAGAGTGCCAGTTTACGACAGGTTTAGCCGTTGTTATTACCACGACGTATAACGAAACGCGTATTCAGCCAAATACCAAATGTCCTGAAAAGAGCTAATAATCAGGAGGAGTCATGAAGAAAGTTTTTCTTTGCGCCATCTTAGCCTCCTTAAGCTATCCGGCTATCGCCTCATCATTGCAGGATCAACTCTCTGCTGTCGCAGAAGCGGAACAGCAAGGTAAAAATGAAGAGCAAAGGCAGCATGACGAATGGGTCGCGGAGCGCAACAGGGAAATCCAGCAAGAGAAGCAACGTCGCGCAAACGCCCAGGCCGCCGCTAACAAAAGAGCGGCAACGGCAGCGGCAAATAAGAAAGCTCGTCAGGATAAACTGGACGCCGAAGCCACTGCGGACAAGAAACGCGATCAAAGTTATGAAGATGAGCTACGCAGCTTAGAGATTCAGAAACAAAAACTGGCGCTGGCGAAAGAAGAAGCCCGCGTTAAGCGAGAAAACGAATTTATCGATCAGGAACTGAAGCACAAAGCTGCGCAAACCGATGTGGTGCAATCTGAAGCTGACGCAAACAGGAATATGACTGAAGGCGGTCGCGATCTGATGAAAAGCGTGGGCAAAGCAGAAGAGAACAAATCGGACAGCTGGTTTAACTAAGCGATGTCAGTAACTTCAATCCTATGATTCGTGAGTATAAAAAACCCTCTGTAGTAACAGAGGGTTTTGCTAATTCATAGTGCAGGGATCAAATCATTCCCACTCAGCTATCAATGAGAAAATAAAATATAAATAAATCAATGCCTTGAAACAAACTACTTAGCAGATACCACGAAAAATACCATGTCTCAATAATAGAGCTGTCTACAGGCTGTTCAGACGAACAATATGGCCGCTCTACTCCTAATAGAGTCCTTAGCTCGTTCACATCACTAATTTCAACATAGATGTGAACAAAATGAGGCATCAACGCACCTATTCAGTTAGTGTATTTGTTATCGTATGTGGCAACAAGAAATGGAGTTACAATCTTGAAAGTAAGCGAGTTATCTAGCCAAATTGGCCGACTTTACGGCTTAAACAACATCAACATAATTATGGGCCGAAACGGTGCGGGAAAAAGTCGTTTCCTTCGCGATATCGAACAAACAATCAGCCAGAACAAGCAGCAATTTTATGTCCGGTATGTAAGTCCAGAGCGAGCAGGATCGTTCAAGCGTGATGGCACCGTCCTCACAAATATGAGCGACAACCCCGAATGGCTGAGGCACACTCGGGCAGTTAATCAGGCAAGCAACTTCAAAGCTGCATCGGCTATGCTATTTCGCGAGGCCGAGACGCTTTACTTACGTCGACTTGCCAATACTCCGGAAATTCGAACTGATCTAACGCGAAACTTTCAGACAGACCGATTAAGTAAAATTAATCAGCTTCTCACTAACATTTCGCTCGAGATGGGTAATGTCGATTATGAGTTTCGATCACTTGTAGATGGTCAGATTATTGATCCGGCCCAAATCAGTAGCGGTGAATCGGAAGCGGTTGCATTAGCCGCGGAAATCATCTATTTCTTCGACACAATAGATCCGGAGAAATTCAACGTACTCCTCCTCGATGAGCCTGATGTACATCTGCACCCCGACCTCCAAGCTAGACTGGGCAAGCTGATAATCAGTATGCTCGACGAATTTAGAACACACGCGAACAGTATTGCCATATGCTTATCCACCCATAGTTCCCCGCTCGTCTGTTCTCTTGCCGCCTCCCCATATGTATCAATCGGCACGAAGAGCTTTGCAGTAAATGAAATCTCATTGATACCGGCCAGCGATGAACTTCGAAAGATTGCACCATTCTTCGGGCACCCCCTATCGCTTTCTCTTAGCGAAGACGCTGCATTAATTTTGGAAGGAGAGGACGACGAACGAGTCTGGCAACAAGCGGCCAGAACATCACAGGGTCGAATAAAAATCTTTCCCGTACTAGCAGGTAGCGTAGATCAACAGAGTCAACTTGAGGATTTTTGCGTAGACCTCCTTAGTACACTCTATGACAATCCAATCGCCTTTTCCCTTCGTGATGGCGATGGTGTAATCAACAAGTCGCTTGAACATCGCCTACCTCTTAAACGCTATCGCTTACGATGCTACGCTATCGAAAATGTTCTTTTGACTGATTCATGCCTTGCAGTAATGAATGTTACATGGGTGGAATTTGTAGACGCAGCCAAAAAATGGGTTGAGGATAATCAAACACACTCCGACATAGCGTTGATTGCAGAACTAATGGAATCGAACGACCGATTGCGTCACAAGAAGATCAAGAAAATCCGCCAACTCGTCTGTGCTATTGTTGAGTGTAAAAAACCTTGGGAGGTAGTAGTTGGACAAGCAATCGGGGCATTGACCAGAGAAGACCTTGAAAACTCGAATATGTTGATCGATTTTCTTGGAGGAGAGATGGTCAGCGACGTCATCTTCAGGGACGCAATAAACCCATGAGAATGACCTGATACTATGACCACGATTGATCCGCCCTCATGGTATCAGTATTTATTTTATAACCCGCCTCTCAATACACCAAGAGATTGCGGTAAAGTGGAGCAGCATGATTACCAGCTTTATCTGGCGATAAATGATATTGAGCATACGAAAACGAAAGCAATGTCATCTAAGACCAATAGTATCTGCGAGCAGTTCCATAAAACGATACTGAACGAGTTTTATCAGGTGACGTTCCGCAAAAAGTTATATGATGATCTTGAAGCATTACAATCGGTTCTTGATGAATGGCGGGTTCACTATAATAATGAGCGAACCCATCAGGGAAAAATGTGCAGTGGCCGAACGCCGATGGAAACGTTACTTGATGGAAAGCACATCTGGGATGAGAAAAACTTAAGCCAGATGTAATCTGACAGATACCTTTATAAATAGCCGGTAATTGTCAGATCAGGTCTGATCTAATACAACTTAACTGTGTTATGAGCAATACTGAGGATGGATATGGAACCAGAGAAATTTGCTGAAACTGCAATAGGATTTACCAAAAGCCCTCTTGGTATCATTGCACTCTTTATTGTTCTCGTTTATGGATTTGCCTCTTTCGTCGTTGGCTTTGGTAATGGCTTATCAGAGCATATAGCTCCCCTTATTTATTTCATGGTTTTCTTTCCTGTCATTGTGTTTCTTGGCTTTCTCTGGCTTGTTGCGAAACATCATAATAAGCTTTACGGGCCGTCAGATTTCAAAGATGAAAATAATTTTTTAAGAGCGCAAATAGCTACAGCAGCATCATTGACCGCCGCCACAGCAAAACAGCCTGAAAATAGTGCAGGGGTCACTGAAAGCCAACTGCAAAAAATCGTCAACGTTGTATCCAATGCAAAACGGCAGAGTAAGCATGAAAAATGGCGAAATCGTATTTTATGGGTGGATGATCGACCAGAAAATAATGTTTACGAAAGACAGGCATTTGAGGCACAGGGAATAGAGTTCGCTTTAGCTCTTTCAACTGACGAAGCCTTGGAATTGTTAAAAACAAATAAGTTTGCAGCTATTATTTCGGATATGGATCGCAAAGAAGGGGCGCAAGAAGGTTATGTCTTACTAGAAAGATTACGCGCAATGGGAGACAAAACTCCTTTTATGATCTATGCGTCCTCAGATCTACCAGAGCACAAGAGAATGGCGAGAGAAAGAGGTGCAATTGGCTCCACTAATCGAGCAGAAGAACTCTTTCAAATTGTCATGGGTGCGATTACCAATGGCTCATAACAAAGCCATTAAATTCGCCCCCTACGGCTACGGTTGCCGGGCGCTCACAACGGCCAGTATCTCATTTGTCGATTTGATCGATCTCATTGTAAGCACTTCCGGCTAGACTGTTTTGGAATACCGCCATTTTGTTGGTAATGGCTTTTATCTTTAGGCCATAGCCGATGTTATAGAGTTACGGCCTTAAAAATAGAAGTCATAAACTCAATGAAAAACCAATAAAAAATGCCAGTCAGCAAACTGACTGGCATTAAAGTTAGTTGGAAAGGCTTAATTTACTATTTATAGCCAGTCCTACTCCCACTCAATAGTCGCTGGCGGCTTGCCGCTGATGTCATACACCACGCGGGAAATACCGTTCACTTCATTGATAATGCGGTTGGAAACGCGACCAAGGAAATCGTACGGCAGATGTGCCCAGTGTGCGGTCATAAAGTCGATGGTTTCGACGGCACGCAGAGACACAACCCAGTCGTATTTACGACCATCGCCCATTACGCCAACAGAACGTACCGGCAGGAACACGGTAAACGCCTGGCTAACTTTGTCGTACAGGTCCGCTTTACGCAGTTCTTCAATGAAGATGGCATCAGCACGGCGCAGCAGGTCGCAGTACTCTTTCTTCACTTCGCCCAGCACACGAACGCCAAGCCCTGGTCCCGGGAACGGGTGACGGTACAGCATGTCGTACGGCAGGCCCAGCTCCAGACCAATTTTACGCACTTCGTCTTTGAACAGCTCTTTCAGCGGTTCAACCAGGCCCATCTTCATCTCTTTCGGCAGGCCGCCCACGTTGTGGTGAGATTTGATGACGTGAGCTTTACCGGTTGCAGACGCGGCAGATTCGATAACATCAGGGTAGATAGTACCCTGCGCCAGCCACTTCACATCTTCCAGTTTCAGCGCTTCTTCATCGAATACTTCAACGAAAACGCGACCGATGATTTTACGTTTTGCTTCCGGATCGTTTTCACCAGCCAGCGCTGACAAGAAGCGATCTTCTGCCGGAACGTGAACAATGTTCAGACCAAAGTGATCGCCAAACATATCCAGAACCTGCTCTGCTTCGTTGAGACGCAGCAGGCCGTTGTCAACGAATACGCAAGTCAGGTTTTTGCCGATTGCGCGGTGCAGCAGCATTGCAGTCACGGAGGAATCCACGCCACCAGAGAGGCCGAGGATCACTTTATCGTCGCCTACCTGCTCGCGGATACGGGCTACTGCATCGTCGATAATTTTCGCTGGCGTCCACAGGGCTTCACACTGGCAGATATCACGCACAAAACGCTCCAGCATGCGCATCCCCTGGCGGGTATGAGTCACTTCCGGGTGGAACTGTACGCCATAGAAGCGTTTTTCTTCATTTGCCATGATGGCGAACGGGCAGCTTTCGGTGCTGGCTACGGTGATGAAGTCGGACGGGATAGCGGTAACTTTATCGCCGTGGCTCATCCAGACATCGAGCAGAGGTTTACCGTCTGCTGTCAGAGCATCTTCGATACCGCGAACCAGTGCGCTGTCGTTTACGACTTCAACCTGCGCATAGCCAAATTCACGTTCGTTAGAGGCTTCAACATGACCACCCAACTGCATTGCCATGGTCTGCATACCATAGCAAACGCCGAATACCGGTACGCCTGCTTCAAAGACATACTGCGGCGCACGCGGGCTGTTTTCTTCGGTGGTGCTTTCCGGGCCGCCGGAAAGAATAATGCCGCTTGGATTGAAGTCACGAATTTGTGCTTCTGTCACATCCCACGCCCACAGTTCGCAGTAAACACCCAGTTCACGCACGCGGCGCGCAACCAGTTGGGTGTACTGAGAACCGAAGTCCAGAATGAGGATGCGATGCTTATGAATGTTTTCCGTCATTGACGCTTATTCCGAGGCAAGTGAAACAGATAATATAAATCGCCCGACATGAAGTCGGGCGAAGAGAATCAGGAGCCCAGACGGTAGTTCGGGGACTCTTTAGTAATGGTCACGTCGTGAACGTGGCTTTCCTGAATGCCCGCACCGCTGATACGTACAAACTCCGCTTTAGTACGCAGTTCGTCGATAGTACCACAGCCGGTCAGGCCCATACAGGAGCGCAGGCCGCCCATCTGCTGGTGAATGATCTCTTTCAGACGACCTTTGTAGGCTACACGGCCTTCGATACCTTCCGGCACCAGTTTGTCGGCAGCGTTGTCGCTCTGGAAGTAACGGTCAGAAGAACCTTTGGACATCGCGCCCAGAGAGCCCATCCCACGGTAAGACTTGTAAGAACGGCCCTGGTAGAGTTCGATTTCACCCGGGGATTCTTCAGTACCCGCCAGCATGGAGCCTACCATCACCGCGCTTGCACCAGCAGCGATAGCTTTCGC
The DNA here is from genome assembly GCF_002965045.1 of Escherichia sp. MOD1-EC6300. NCBI lineage: Bacteria > Pseudomonadati > Pseudomonadota > Gammaproteobacteria > Enterobacterales > Enterobacteriaceae > Escherichia > Escherichia sp. MOD1-EC6300. The sequence continues at coordinate 110,523 of NZ_PTRH01000009.1, forward strand.
GATATCGCCAGAGAAACGAATACCACCGTCTGCGATAACCGGAATCCCGGTGCCTTCCAGGGCTTCTACTGCGTCAGCAACGGCGGTGATCTGCGGAACACCGACGCCAGTAACAATGCGGGTAGTACAAATAGAACCAGGGCCGATACCCACTTTAACGGCACTGCAACCGGCTTCTGCCAGCGCGCGGGCACCTGCAGCTGTTGCCACGTTGCCGCCGATGATTTGCAGATCAGGATATTTAGCGCGAGTTTCACGGATACGCTGCAGAACGCCTTCAGAGTGACCGTGAGAGGAGTCGATCAGCAGAACGTCAACGCCTGCGGCAACCAGCGCATCAACACGCTCTTCGTTACCCGCACCTGCACCAACCGCTGCACCAACACGCAGACGGCCTTGCTCGTCTTTACAGGCGTTCGGTTTACGCTCCGCTTTCTGGAAGTCCTTCACAGTGATCATGCCGATCAGGTGGAATTCATCATCAACCACCAGCGCTTTTTCAACGCGTTTTTCGTGCATTTTTGCCAGCACAACTTCACGGGCTTCGCCTTCACGCACGGTTACCAGACGCTCTTTCGGCGTCATGTAAACGCTGACCGGCTGGTTCAGGTCGGTAACAAAACGCACGTCACGACCGGTGATGATGCCGACCAGTTCGTTTTCTTCGGTAACTACCGGATAGCCTGCAAAGCCGTTACGCTCGGTCAGTTCTTTCACTTCACGCAGGGTGGTTGTCGGCAGAACAGTCTGCGGATCGGTTACCACGCCAGATTCGTGTTTTTTCACGCGGCGAACTTCTTCAGCCTGGCGTTCAATGGACATGTTTTTGTGGATAAAGCCGATACCGCCTTCCTGAGCCAGGGCGATAGCCAGGCGCGCTTCCGTTACGGTATCCATTGCTGCGGAGAGCATAGGGATATTCAGACGAATAGTTTTCGTCAGCTGGGTGCTGAGGTCAGCGGTATTCGGCAGAACGGTAGAATGTGCAGGAACGAGGAGAACGTCGTCAAACGTCAGAGCTTCTTTAGCGATACGTAGCATGGGCAATATCTCGACCAGAGTGGTTAATAAATATTGCCGCGGCATTATACAGAGCGTAACCGATTGCATCTACCCCTTTTTGCAAAAAATGCTTGCTATCCCCGGAGGGCGGGTTACTATCGACTGAATAACCTGCTGATTTAGAATTTGATCTCGCTCACATGTTACCTTCTCAATCCCCTGCAATTTTTACCGTTAGCCGCCTGAATCAAACGGTTCGTCTGCTGCTTGAGCATGAGATGGGGCAGGTGTGGATCAGTGGCGAAATCTCTAATTTCACACAACCGGCTTCCGGTCACTGGTACTTTACGCTTAAAGACGATAACGCCCAGGTGCGCTGCGCGATGTTCCGCAACAGCAATCGCCGGGTGACCTTTCGCCCGCAGCATGGGCAACAGGTTTTAGTTCGCGCCAACATTACGCTGTATGAACCGCGCGGCGATTATCAAATTATTGTCGAAAGTATGCAGCCCGCCGGTGAAGGTTTACTGCAACAGAAGTACGAACAGCTTAAAGCGAAGTTGCAGGCTGAAGGGTTATTCGACCAGCAATTCAAGAATCCGCTACCGTCTCCTGCGCACTGCGTGGGCGTTATCACCTCAAAGACCGGTGCTGCACTGCACGATATTTTGCATGTGTTGAAACGCCGCGATCCGTCTCTGCCAGTGATAATTTACCCGACCGCCGTTCAGGGCGATGACGCACCGGGGCAAATCGTTCGCGCCATTGAGCTGGCGAATCTTCGCAACGAATGTGACGTACTGATCGTCGGGCGTGGCGGTGGTTCGCTGGAAGATTTATGGAGTTTTAACGATGAACGCGTGGCACGGGCGATTTTTGCCAGCCGCATTCCGGTGGTCAGCGCCGTTGGGCATGAAACCGATGTGACGATTGCCGACTTTGTTGCTGATCTACGTGCGCCAACGCCGTCAGCCGCCGCCGAAGTGGTGAGCCGCAATCAGCAAGAGTTACTGCGTCAGGTGCAGTCTGCGCAGCAACGGCTGGAAATGGCGATGGATTACTACCTCGCCAACCGCACACGACGTTTTACGCAGATTCATCACCGTTTACAGCAGCAGCATCCACAGCTCCGGCTGGCGCGTCAGCAAACCACGCTTGAGCGTCTGCAAAAGCGGATGAGCTTTGCGTTGGAGAATCAGCTTAAACGCGCCGGTCAGCAACAGCAGCGATTAACACAGCGGCTGAATCAGCAAAATCCGCAGCCGAAGATTCACCGTGCGCAAACGCGGATCCAACAGCTGGAATATCGTCTCGCTGAAACACTTCGCGCACAGCTTAGCGCCACGCGCGAACGCTTTGGTAATACAGTGACGCACCTCGAAGCGGTGAGTCCACTCTCCACGCTCGCACGCGGTTATAGCGTTACCAGCGCCGCTGATGGCGCGGTGCTGAAACAGGTTAAGCAGGTGAAAGTGGGTGAGACACTGACCACTCGCCTGGGCGATGGCGTAGTGATCAGTGAAGTGAGTGCTGTGACGAAAATCCGCAAGCCTCGCAAGAAAACCTGATGACGTATTGCGAATCTTATTTACATCTTGGCCCCCATTTACAGACCCGTTAAGACTACTGGAAACAGGTTGCAAACCCCGCAGTACTGGATGCCTGAATACCGCAGTTTTGTGTCCCCGCCCCTTCATCCATGCCACAATAGAACGAACCGGCCCGATCGGTAGAGAAATAGGGGAAGCTTATCGATGATGGCCATCCCAGCGCGCTAAAGCTGCTATGTAACGACTGTAAATCGGTATAGCTCGGTGCTCTACTAAAGTCACCGCACTGCTTTGCAATATCCCATTTTTGAGCATCGATCACATGTGCCAGCGCCCAGATTTCATTATTCACCGTTGGCGCTACTGCCGCTGTAGCCCCTGACGGCAACTCTGATTGCAATAGCGGGCGATGTAACGTCTTGCCACTTACGGTGGCGGTATCCGCCATATGCCCCCAGAAATACGCCGTGGCGACATTCGGGCTGGTCGGCACGGTGAAAATCGTATCCAGCGTCGCCGTTATTGTGGCGTTATCCGTCAGCGTCACCGTCAACGGCGTTTTATATCCTGGCGTATTATCCTGACGAACGGCAAAACTTGCCGTACCGTCCGCCCCTGTCACACCGTCGATCGTATTCCCACTGTCAGCCAGCGTTACCACCGTCCCGCTGGCAGGTTGTACCGTCATATCATCCATCGCCGCAACATCACCATACAACGTCGCCCCGCTGTTACGCGGCACGGCATCACCACGTTTTAAGGTGAAAGCGACATTCGGTACCGGCTTCCCGGCGCTGTCTTTTACGGTAACAACGACGGGCGCGGCTTCACCTTTTTTTACCTTCGCCGCCTGCGTAGTGGCATCTATCACCGTCGATGTCAGCGTGACGCTGGAGACGGTCGCGCGGGGATTGACCAGACATCCCTGATACCCCGTACTCGCCGTCGACGACTCAAAACCATTATTCAGACTGACAACCAGGGCATTCCCCTGCTTGTTATCCAGTGCCCACCATGCATACTTCGTAGACCAGCCGATTTGAGTCGTCAGCGTGTTCCCCGGATAGCGCGCGTAGAGCGATAATAAATCATCGCTCAATGGCCGACGTGCCGCTTCACAAGGACTGAGGCTGCTATCTTCCCTTTGCGTTGCCTTAAACAACGGCCACACTTCATTGTTATCCGTCACCTGACTGACTCCGGCGCTCGACGGCAGCTCTTTCAACAATTTAGGCCGTTCAAAGACCACGCCGTTTTCCGCCGTTACCGTATCCGGCATATGGCCCCAGTAGGTCGCCATTGCGGAATCCGGGCTGGTGACGACGGTAAAGATCGTATCAAGGACGCTGGTAGTTGCGACATCTCGCGCCAGTATAGCGGTGAACGGAATGGCCAGGCCGATGGTCTCAGGCTGTTCAACATTGAAAGTGGCCGTACCATCACTGCCGGTGAAACCTTGCCATTGCGTATCGTGTGCGGCCAGAGAAAACTCCGCCGACACAGGTGTCAACTCTGTCAACGTCATTGCATTTGCCGGCGTGCCCACTCCTGCTCCTGAACGGCTCATCGCTGAACCACGCCTGAGCGTAACGGCCTCTCCCGCCAGCGGGTTGCCATCACGATCTTTGACCGTCACCACAATTGGCAGTGGGTTACCTTTTTTCACTGACGCGCTGGGTCGCCCGCCATTACTGAGGGTTCTGGCGTTATCCATTGCGGATGACGTCAACATTACGCTGACGCCTGCCGGATGCGGCTTCGCCAGGCAAAGCATCAGCGCGTTGTTTGCCGAGCTCTTCGCGATATCTCCTGCGCTCAGGCTGACAGTCTGATACTGCCACGTATATAAATCCGGCATGACCATATCATAAGCCCACCACTTGCCTGCATATATCGGCAGCCCCAGGTCAGTCATTATCGCGCCGTTGGGATGATCATTATACAAATCCAACAATTCATTACTGCGCGGTTGATTCTCCAGCGGACAATCTGTCGATGTTAAATTTTGAACGTTGCTCATATACGACCACACTTCACCATTGCCGTTAGTGCTAATCGATGACCCTGAAGTCGCTTCGGCTTTCAGGAGCGGTCGTCTGAAGGTGACGCCTGCCGAACTGGTAAAGGTGTCCGGCATGTATCCCCAGAATTTCGCGCTCGGTGAGTCCGGGCTGGTTATCACCGTGTAGATAACATCCAGCGTGGCGGTTTTGGTTGTATCGCGCGCCAGCGTGACGGTTATCGGTGTCGCCAGACCTGTCGTGGCATTCTGGCTCACTTCAAAGGTGGCTGTGCCATCACTGCCCGTTGTTCTGAGCACTTTTGCCCCATTTGCCGTCAGCCCAGCGTCGCTGTTCGCGGGTATCAATGACTTCACGGTAAGATCGTCCGCACTCGAGTTAACGGTTGCTTTCGAGCGATCCAGCGTCGTTCCACGCGTGAGGGTAAAGTCGGCGTAGGGTACCGGATTCCCGGTGCTATCACGTACGGTCACCGTCAGCGGAATCGTCTCACCTTTCTTCGCTACGGCGCTCGGTCGACCACCATTGCTGACCGTTTTTGCCGCATCCTGTGCTGTTGAAGTGATCTCTATCATCGCCGGAACGGTATGCGGTTCCACCAGGCACATCACTACCGCCGTATAACTGGACGATGCCTGAACTGTCTGACCATTAACGAGCGAATATGCCTGGTTGCTCCAGCTGCTGCCAGAAACCGTCATCATGTCGTAGGCCCACATATACCCGGCGGAAGTCGGCAAGCCGAGCACCGTGCCCAACTGGTTGTTAGGGTAATCCGCATACAACCCCTGCATGTCAGTCATCAGCGGTTGATAACTCTCATCACACCCAGCCTTGCTGGCATCCGTTTTCTCCGTTGCTGTCAGGCGCGACCAGACTTCATTATTGGTCGTTACCGCCGTACCACCAGAAAGTTCAGCTTTGAGGAAAGGCCGTTTGAAGGTGACGCCCTTGCTGCTGGTAAAGGTTTCCGCCATATGCCCCCAGTTGGCCGCCAGCGGTGTATCCGGGCTGGTGACGACGGTGAAGATCACTGGCAAGGTGTTCGACGACACGCCGGTATCGTTCAACAGAGCATAAAAGTCGGTTTTGAGTCCAGTAGACACATCCTGTCGGAGTGTCATCGTGGTGGTTCCGTCTGGCCCGGTCACGCCATACAGAATGGTCGATGCAGTGGTATCCACCGTCGTACCCGACGCAGTCGTGACCGACACTTTCTGCGATGTTGACGCCACATTTTGGCGATTGACCGGGTTAGCGTGTTTCAGGGCAAACGGCGTATTGCCGACTAAATTCCCCTGTGCATCTTTAGTCGAAATGCGGATCGACACGCTATCGCCTTTCTGCACTTTGATCGCGCTAAGCGTACTGTCAATGCTGACAAATTGCGAGGGGTCTGAGGCCTCCAGCGTAATCTGGCTAGCAGCCGTCAACGGCGTTGTGCGGCAGGTTTGTTGCACGACTGTGTTCGTCGAGATTTGTGAGACTGCACCAGTATTCAGTTGCACCACATTGTAGTAACGGCTCCCTGTTTGCGTATCACTCGGGGTATTGGTGAGATAGGTCGTTTTTACCGGCCATCCCTGCACCGTACTCATCACATTACCGCTATTGGCGTCATACAAAGACTTCAGTCCATCCAGCGTCGGCATATAATCTGTACCACACCCATTCATGCTGGTGTCAGCCGACTGAGTCCAGGTGAATCTTGCCCAATCTTCACCGTTTTCAGCCGTAGAATTTCGACCACTGGTGTTACTCAGCTCTTTCAACAACAGTGGTCGTTTATAGATTGTACCGTCGGAGGCCATCACCGTTTCGGCCATATGTCCCCAAAAATTCGCTTTTGGCGAATCCGGGCTGGTCACGACAGTAAAGACCACCGGTAGCGTCGCCTTGACGCTGCTGGACGTATCCAGTTTTGCCGTGAGATCGGTTCTTAACCCGGTACTGTTATCCTGTTTCAGGGTAAATGTCGTTGACCCGTCTGCACCAGTCACGCCGTAAATCGTTTCACTCGTCGACTGGAAATTATTTCGCGTATTTCCCCAAGCATCCGTCACCGTCAGCGCGCCCACGCTCGCGGTTGCTGATGCGTTAGCCCGACTCACGCTGTTGGCACGCGTCAGGATAAATGCCGTATTGCCCACCAGGTTGCCTTGCGTATCTTTGGTGGTGACGCGCACCACGGATTCTTCGCCTTTTTTCGCTTTTACCACGTTATAGGTGGTATCCAGCGTCGCCGGATCTGCCGCTTCCAGCAGAATTTGGCCCACCGTGGTTACCGGCGTGGTCTGGCAGGTCAGCAGTTGCAGCGCCGTTGATGACACTGCCGCACTCGTGCCATTGCTGAGATCTACCGCCTTGTAGTTACGCTGCTCCATGCTGCCGTTGTCGGACGTGTTGGACAAATAGCGTGTTGCCACCGGCCAGCCCTGCACGGTTTTCATGGTGTTGCCCGCATTATTAGCAAACAGTGACGTCAGACCGGCTTGAGTCGGAATATAGTTGGTTCCACAGCCACTATACGTCGTGGAAGAACTCGCATAATTAATGTTAAACAACGCCCAGTTTTCATTGTCTTCAGACGTCGATGTTCGCCCAGTCTGATAGGCCAGTTCCTTCAACAACAGCGGGCGTTTAAATACCGTACCGTCCGCAGCCGTCACCGTTTCCGGCATATGCCCCCACATTTTCGCTTTGCTACTATCCGGGCTGGTGACCACAGTAAAGATTGTATCCAGGCTGTCTTTTTTTGTTGGATCGGAATACAACGTCGCCGTCAGCGCCGTTTTGGTGCCGTGAGTATCCGGGCGGGTAATATTGAGGATTTTGCTGCCGTCGCTACCGGTCATGGCAGTATAAAATCCCGCGGTGTCGTTCAACGTCGTTTCATCCGCCAGCCCACTGTTAATCACCACCGGTGCCACCAGCGCATCGCCACTACCGGCAATATGTTTTTCGCCCGTGCGGGTATAACCGTCTCCGCGACTCAGTTTAAATGGCATATCCGTGAGCGGATTACCCTGCGCATCTTTTACCGTTACCTTAACCCGTAGCGTTTCGCCTTTTTTCAGCTTCGCCGCGTTATTTCCGGCAGCCCACTGTGCGTTATCAACCACATCCAGCGTAATGCTGCTGGCAGGTTTGTTCGCCGTCGTCAGGCAACTGACGTAAACCGGCGTATCGCCGCCGATGGCCTGTGCGCCGTTATCCAGGGCAATGGTGTAATTGTGCGGCGTTAAATCCGCGGGGGAACTGCTCCAGTAGGGCTGACGCTGCGTCGGCCAGCCGTGTGTGGCTTGCACCGCATTACCGTTATTAGCGTCATAAAGCGCACTGAGCTGGGAGCGGCGCGGCAGCATATTGGTTCCGCAACCGCCTTTACTGGTAATGGCCGTACTGGCCTGGCTAACGCGCGCCCAGACTTCGTTTTTTTCCGTTAGTGTGCCATCCGGACTGGCGATTTCTGCTGCCAGCTTAGGCCGGGTAAAGGTTAATGAATCAACGGTAATCGTTTCATCCATATGGCCCCACATCTGCGCCCCACTAACATCCGGGCTGGTTGGGGTGGTAAAAATAACATTGTAATTAATGGCATTTGGTAGATGGGAATTGACCGGCGTAATGCTCAGCACGGTTCTTAACCCCACCCCCTGGGGTTGCTCTATTTCGACCGTTGCCACGCCTTGTGCATCTGTCGTACCTGTGTAGACCATCGACGGCTGTGATGTGCCGTATTGCGTGCCATTCATCGAGATTGCGCCGCTGCTCGGGTCATCAAACCCGCTCACCAGCCCCGCTCGGTTATACCCCATGCCTTTGGTAATGGTGAATGCAGTAAAGGGTACCGGGGTATTATTGAGCGCGTTAATCGTACGCACGGTCATCACGATGGTGTCACCTACTTTGGCCTGCGCTTTGCTGCCAGGGGTGATATCGTGATCGGTGCTGACTTCAACCTTCGCTACCATCTCATTGCCCGAACAGGAGAGGTAATTCTGCTTAAAGCCGGAGTAGCTGTCGACGTTTCCGTTCCCCAGATTCACCGATGAATGCGTGGCTTGCTCCACCGCGCTTAAGTAGCTCTGTTGGGCGGTGGGCCAGCCATACTCAGTGCCAATCGCGTTACCGGGATGGGCTGAAAACAGGCTTTCCAGCCCACTCTGACGTGGCGTATGGCCGACGCCGCATTCAGCCTGCATACTGGTGTCTTGATCGAACAGCGCCCAGTCTTCGTCATTTTCCCGCACCGATCCCAGTTCATGCTCAGTTTCATCCGCCAGCACTGGGCGTTTGAACAGACTGCCAGATACAACAATGCCGCGCATATGGCCCCACATCCGCGCCTTGTCGCTGTCCGGGCTGGTGATCACAGTAAAAATCACGTCTTTGGCATCTGTAGCCGTAAAATTGCTGCGCATTTTCGCCGTGATATGGGTTTTCACGCCTGCGCCGTCGGGCTGACTCAGGGTTAGCGAAGCCTGACCGTTGACATCGGTCATGCCTTCATAGGTGTGAGCATCAACCTGTTGTAAATTCGAACCACCAGTAATCTGCACCGGATGGGCTTCCCAGGCGGAATCGGTTTGATTTTTGCGGTTAACGCCGTCATCCAGATGCAGCGAGAAGTAGTAATACGCCAGTGGTTGATCGTTATTTTTATTGTCGGTGATCGTCAGACGCATCGTGGCGTCTTCGCCCACCTGCGATTTCATCGCCTGTGCCGTATCATCATAGTTTTCGGGCGTAAGGACGATTTTCGGTTCGACATCAGGCGCGGGTTTATCCACGCAGCTCACAAGAAACGGGGTGCTATCCGGCTTTTGCGTTTCACTACGGTTAGAGACATCCGCCGCATGGTGCTGCCCGGTGGTGCCCGCCAGCGATGACCAGTAATAATCCCCCTGCATCGGCCAGCCAAGGGCTGTCTGCACCGACGTGGGGATAACGGTCGCCAGCGCGCCGAAGTGGCGCATGCCGGGCAGCACGGTGCAGTGGCTATCTGCGCCGCTCCAGGTGAAGGTGGACCAGGTTTCGTTATGATCGACAACCGTGGCGCTTTCATTGCTGACTTCTGCCGCCAGCTTTGGTCGACTGAAGGTGTAACCGTGGGCTTCTACCGTCTCCGCCATATGGCCCCACATCGTAGCCTGCGCCACGTCCGGGCTGGTGAGTACGGTAAAAATCACTGCGGTTTCGCTGGTTTGCGCAATGCCGGAAATGCTGACCACCAGTGGCGTTTTGACACCAGGGCCGTTCGGTTGGCTCACCGTGATGGTGGCCGTGCCGTTGGAATCAGAGGTGCCATGGTATTCGGTAGCCGTCGTCGTTAACTCGGTGCTATCCAGTACCACTGGCGCACTATTATTCACTGCCCCCTGGCGATTTTCAGCATCTTTACGTTTGATAATAAACGGAATATTACCCGCGACGTTGCCCTGACAATCTTTAGTGGTGACGGTGAGCGTGATGGTGTCGCCAACGGTGGTTTTTGCCGCCGCGATCGTTTCGTTATAACCGCTGGCGCTCACCGAGATTAAATCGCCCTGCGCGGGCGCGATGTTCAGGGTCACTTTCTGGTCCACCAGCGCCACCGTCCCCGCATAGGGATACCCGGTCGAGGTCAGCAGGTAGAGTAGTGGGAGGGTTTGCTGCGCATCAATCTGCGGCCAGGCCACCAGCGAGCGTCCGGCGAGCCCCTGAGCGCAAAAGCTACGGTTAGCAATGGGTTGTGGGTTAAGGGGCACATCGGGCGTGGCGGCATCGGCCCACACCAGGCTGACGGTAGGGGGTGTTTGATTTTCCCAGCGCAGCGCAGGTGGTGTGGAAAACTGGTCGCCTTCATTGTCCTGAGGATTAGCAACAATCAGGTTAGCAGCGTCATCGTCAACACTAAATTCATTCGGTTTAGCAGAAAACCCGACATCATGAGATTCAGCAGGATTAAGCTGAACACTGCCCTGATAGACGGGTACGCTGGCGCTGTCGGCAAAAGGAACGGTTCCGTTAAACTCGCCTGTAGAATCAGGATATGTCTGCCATTCCGCCCCTGCCCGTGCAAAGTCAGACAGCATAAAAGCTGCCAACATGCCCAGAAGCATAATGATTTTCCCTGGTTTCAGACATACCGACATGTAGAAAACTCCAGCATGATAAACAAAACATCAACCTGTTTTGCTTAACGCGTCGCTAAGCAAAACAGGCGGAAAACAGCATTCCCATATGGGAATGCTGTTGTGCGCATTAGTGGTGTTTGTAAATGATAGACAGCGTATAGCCCTGAACGCCGTCGCCGTTTGCCGGGATCGCAAGACCACTCTTACCATTACGGTCACTACCATTAAGGCTGGTTCTTGCTTCTTCGTTAGTTTGCGGGATAACAATGTCATTGTTATCGAAGCTGGCATTAGCAATACCGCCCGCCGCAGCAAGTTGTTTACTGTTACCGTTAAAGACCCATGCAAAGTCATAGTTAGCGGTAACGTCCATATCCGTACCTGCGTCGTATTTATCGTTCTGGTTTTCATCCGAGTACAGTTTGGCCACATACGTTTTATTAAGCGCAATGGCCGTGTTACCACCGATAAGGTTGGTAGTGGTGCCTTTCTCGAAGATGGCAACTTTCAGATTCTGGTTCACAACCGGGCCGGGATCGACATTGTCCGTATCGCTGCCGCCACCGCTGGCCGTTGAAATATCCAGCAGAGTCAGCGACGTTCCCTCGAAGGGATTACCGGTCTGGGTGATGGGCTGGATTTCAACACCGATATAACGCCCACGATCGTCATCAGTGAGTTTATAACTCGTCTTGCCTGCCGCTGCGGTCAGCTCCGTTTTATCGCCACCCGCATTATTGCTGTAGCTGTACCATTTGATAGTGGCCGTCGTTTTCGCATCAATGCCTGCGGGACCATCATCAACATCCCCTTCGGTATCGCCGATATCCCATCCCAGCGTGATGGTATCCCCTGAGTAAAGGCGTTTATCCGTCTCGCTACCTGCAGGGCGGGTCCCTTTACCATCAGACGTCACTTTAATGTGATCCGCATCTTCCGAGTTAATCGTGGCATTCCCCCCTTCGCGATAGAGCCAGGGTATAGTCCCTTCGAATTCAGCGGTCGCTCCACTGGCGACCCAGGCGGCATCTTCCGCCATAGCGGCTGGTACGGCACAGTATCCAGCCAGCATCAACGCGAGCGCGACTTTTGTCAGGCCACGTTTCATATCAGGTTTCATAAACACTCTCCTTGATTAATATTCAGCGGTGGCCCGATCAGCCATGGCGCCGACCCTATTTCTTGCTGTAATTGACCTGCAAACCGTATCCCTGCACGCCATCGGTTACCTGGGCACTAAACTTTGCTGCCGCTTCCTTGTTGGTTGCCGGGATCTCTATATCGACGTTCGTGGTATTGGTTTGCGCACCGGTATTGCCATTTACGCTATGCCCCGTGAATTCCCACTGATAGTCATACTGTTTCATCTCATCGTCAGTGAGCTTCTCAGAAAGCTGGAACACGCCGTCTTTGTTAGCGTCGCGCCACAGCACAAAGCGATAGCGGCTATTGAGAGGCAACGGTTCTTTGTTGCCGATAAGATTGACGGGCTTAGCTGCACCAACGCGGTAGATAAAAGCATTCAGCCCGCCGATGTCAGAACCCAGGAACGTTACGTCAACATAGTTACTGTCATCATAAGGGGCGGCTTTCGCCTTCCAGCGGAAAGTGCCGGGCAACGTACTGGAGAGCGTAACGGTCCCCTTTTCTTTATCTTGTTTGACGATAAAAACGCACGGCACTTCGGTGGTGCAGGGTTTATTCGTCAGCGTCACTTTTTTATCGTTGGCATCAAACAGCTGCGGGCTGAGATTATCCTGCGGCAAGACATTACCGTTACGGTCAGTGTTGTCGCCAAAGCTATCGGTAACGTCGAGATCCATGACGACACCATCTACACCATCCGCTTGCGCGCTGGCTTCGTGGCTGTGATTGTTCTCATCCGGTACATTGGCGATGTTGTTAACAATGAGCTCAATTTTACGGTCCTGCTGAACGGTAATTTCCACCACGCCGGAGTTCTGCCGATTGCCTTTTTCATCTTCCAGCGCCAGGCGTACCCGCCAGGTATTGAGTTTTTCCTGGTCGGCTTTATCAGAGCTGTACTGCCAGGCAGGCAGCACCAGATTCCAGTGATTGTTGTTCCCTTCGGTAAGCGTATTTTCTTTGATAACCGGCATCACCAGCGTACGTGCAGCATTGTTTTTCGCCTGCCAGGAGGCAGCAACGATTTTGTAATGATGATTAATGAGCGCGTTAATGGTCCACTTACATTTTTCCAGCCCGATGGCTGCTTCTGGCGTATCTTTAATCACGCACTCGGGATGTTCATTCGTCGCATCAGCTTTCAGCCACAAAGTGACATCGAGGGGATCTTTCTCTTTGTATTCCAGAACAATAAAGTTGTTACGTTCAACAAAGTCGTGACGGCTGCCCATGAGCGAGTGAGCCGCGCTTACTTTGTCAGGATCAAGCTGGTCTTTGAGCGAGACGCCAAACTGGTAGTTCAGCGTTGCGTTAACAGAAAGATCGGTATTATCGCCAGTGCCGGCTTTGAAATCCGTTCCTACGGCAATGAGCGGTACGGGCTGGTATTTCACACCCAGCGTGACGGCGAAGGGATCTTTCTCCAGATTATCGGTGCCAAAAAGCGCGACTTCATCACCGTAATACTGTTCGAAAACGATTTTACCGCCAAGCTGCGGGTAAGCAGGTAGCCAGGCTTCGGCGCGAATATCCCAACCGCGCGCAGGACGCTCCTCATAAAAATCGAAATCTTCGGAGTCTTTCCAGTCAGAAAGCGGATGATAATAGTTGCCAGAGAATTTTAAATAATCAGTCCAGGCTTCGGCACCTAAACCTAAACGGCGATGCCCACGGGTAAAATCATAATCATAAAATATATTTCCACCCAATAACCATCTATCAAAATTATGTCTTACACCAAGCCCAATATTCCCGATCGTACGATCTTCTTTTCGTTGTGCAGAAAATTGGCTGAAATAAACAGTAGTTTGATTATCATACCAGGGAACAAAATAGTCGATGGAACTGCCATCCAGATCGCCGCCCTGACCAAGAGAAAGATTCGTTCGGACCTTACCGTAGGGGGAGAGTGTATCCTCAATATAAGATTGTGTCGTAGAGGTAATTTGACTTTGCAGATAGCTTCTGGCCTGGGACTCCAGCGCCTCGGGTGTGAGGTTTTCAAACCCTTGCGTGGCAGAGTTAATGACGTAATCGGCACCACGCTCTTTTAGCGATTTACCCTTGTTAGTTTGCTCTTCCTGTTGTGCGGCCTGACTACCTAAATCAGGTAACGATTCTTTATGCTCAACATTTATCTCTGGAGCCGCAAAAGCAGCTCCAGAGATAAATGTTAGCATAATACAGCGTTTCCATCGCAGCATGCACATCCCCTGTGACATTAATAATGCTTAAAATTAGCTCTAATATTCTATTCCAGATTATTCAGAAAGGCACGCCAGGAAAACTAAATATAATCTTAAATTTATAACACAGTGATTTCGCTCACTTACATTTGCGTTTCAACAAATAAAATAGGATGCAATCATTTATATTATGAATACAAATGATTACACCATATATTTAAATAATATTAAGCAACAATAAATTCAACGCGCTTTTTGGATATTAAACCGTGCCCATGCTGGCAGAAATAATCTACTGCACCACAAGCTTTTAACACCTGTAATGGCTGATGGCAGTCAGGACAAAGCGCCTGAATGGTGAAATCTTTGGCACAAGTTGCACAGTGGGCAGTTTCACCGTTGCGTTCGAGAGGGTTATGGCAGGTTGGGCAGTTGAGTTCCATAAATACTCCTCGCCTGTTGTTCAGTTTCCCTCTCCGTTTGGAAAGGGAAACCAGATAAGTGATTACTTACTTTTCTTAATATGCTTCATCAAACGCTTACGCTTGCGCATCTGGGTCGGCGTCAGGGTGTTACGCTTGTTCGCATATGGGTTTTCCCCTTCTTTGAACTGAATACGAATCGGCGTACCCATCACGTCCAGAGACTTGCGGAAGTAGTTCATCAGATAACGCTTATAGGAATCAGGCAGGTCTTTCACCTGGTTGCCATGAATCACCACAATTGGCGGGTTATAACCCCCGGCGTGGGCATATTTCAGCTTCACACGACGCCCGCGAACCAGCGGCGGCTGGTGATCTTCAACCGCCATGGTCATGATACGCGTCAGCATTGACGTACCCACGCGACGGGTGGAGCTGTCATACGCTTCACGTACTGACTCAAACAGGTTACCAACGCCGCTGCCGTGTAATGCAGAGATAAAATGCACACGGGCGAAGTCGATAAAGCCCAGACGGAAGTCCAGCGTCTCTTTTACTTGCTCTTTCACTTCCTGGCTCAGGCCGTCCCACTTGTTCACTACAATCACAAGTGAGCGCCCACTATTGAGAATAAAGCCCAGTAAGGAGAGATCCTGATCGGAAATACCCTCGCGAGCATCAATCACCAACATCACCACGTTGGCATCTTCAATCGCCTGCAATGTTTTGATTACGGAGAATTTCTCTACCGCATCGGTGATTTTGCCGCGTTTACGTACGCCCGCAGTGTCAATGAGTACATACTCACGCCCATCGCGTTCCATTGGAATGTAGATACTGTCACGCGTAGTGCCCGGCATGTCGTAAACCACGACGCGTTCTTCGCCAAGGATACGGTTAGTGAGTGTCGACTTACCGACGTTAGGACGACCCACTATCGCCAGTTTGATTGGCAGACTTTGCGGGTCAAAGTCATCTTCCTCTTCTTCTTCGCCGTTTTCTTCTGCTTCAAATTGCGCCCAGTATTCAGCGTCTTCATCCACTTCTTCTTGTGGTGCGATATCTTCCATCCACGGCAACAGCACGTGCTCCAGCAGACTTAATACGCCACGACCGTGAGACGCGGCGATAGGATAGATTTCACCTAAACCGAGCGAATAGAAATCAACAACGGCCTGATCCGGATCCAGACCATCGGTTTTGTTTGCCACCAGGAAGGTCGGTTTTTCGCGGGAGCGCAGATGTTTAGCAATCGCTTCATCCGCAGGCATCAGGCCCGCGCGCGCATCCACCATAAACAGTACGACGTCCGCTTCTTCAATCGCCAGCAGCGACTGTTCCGCCATGCGGGTTTCTACACCGTCTTCTGTTCCGTCAATCCCGCCGGTATCAATACAGATAAACTCGCGGCCTTCAATTTCCGCACGACCGTACTTACGGTCACGAGTCAGACCCGGGAAATCCGCAACCAGCGCATCTCGGGTGCGAGTTAGACGGTTAAATAACGTGGATTTTCCTACGTTAGGGCGCCCGACAAGCGCGACCACAGGTACCATGTTTAAAGCCTCATTTTTATAAATCATCAGACAACGCACGCTATATTCGTGTCGTTGTTAAAAACAGGAAAACGGCCCCTGTCCAGGAGCCGTTTTCAAAGTGAACGACAGAGACGATTAACGTGTAATAGAGTACACAGTCCCGTCTTTTGCCTGGATCAGCAGTTTGCCGTCAGCGGCAACCGGTTCAGTCTGGAAACCGGAGCTATCAACTTTTTGCTGGGCAACGAAACGACCATCTTCGACGTTGATCCAGTGCAGATAACCTTCACTGTCACCTACCACCAGGTTGCCATTATACAGCACCGGAGAAGTCAACAGGCGATGCAGCAGATCGCTTTGTGTCCACAGCGTAACGCCGCCATCAATGGTCAACGCCATCACCCGGTCATTTTGATCGACCAGATAGATGCGGTTGCCGTCGACGATGAAATCATTCACCGAACCCAGTTCGCGCTTCCACATAATCTGACCGCTGCGCAGATCAAGCGCCGTCAGGTTACCATTATAGGCCAGCGCGAAAACAACGCCGTTAACAATGACGGGAGTCGTGTCAACATCGCTCAGGCGGTCAATTTCGGTAGAACCGGTCGCCTGGGAAATACGCTGCTGCCAAATCATCTGGCCCTGTTCCATTAGCACTGCGCTGACGCGACCATTATCGCCACCCACGACGGCCGCACCAAAAGCCGTTGCTGGCGCAGACTCGCCACGCAAAGAGAGTGAAGGCATATCGAGGTTAACTGTCCATTTGACAGCGCCGTCAGCTTCGTTCAGGGCTTGCAACTGACCATTACTGGTGTGGATTAACACCAGACCGTCGCTGACCACCGGGCGAGAAAGCGCTTCACCCGCGACTTTAGTCTGCCATGCCACAGTACCATCACTGGTATTCAGCGCGTAAACCTGCGCCTTTTCGCTACCAATGTAGACATGTCCGCCAGACACGGTCACGCCGCCAGAAAGTAATGCAGGCTCTTTAGAGAACCAGCCATCTTTCTCGGCCAGACTGACAGACCAGATTTCTTTGCCATCATCCGCATTCAGCGCTTTTACTAAACCAGCGCGGTCTGCTGCATAGACAACGTTGTCCGCCAGTGCCGGATGAAGATTGGAATAGAAGTTGCCAATGCCGCTACCCACGGAAGTGCTCCACGCCGTGGTCGGCGTAAACTGGTTTTCAACGGTCGGCAATGGGGACATCTTTACCACATCTTCTTCGCTGTTAAACAGCGAACAGCCGCTTAAAAGGGTAACGGAAAGCAGTCCTGGCAGCAGTAATTTACGCAATTGCATCGGGTCCCTCTCAGATGGACAAATTATTAATTTTCATCTGCATCATTTCGCTCAGTGCCGGGGTAACATCGCTTTTCACGCCAGCTTCCCATGCACTACGCGCACCTTGCTTATCACCTTTGCTCAGCAATGCTTCGCCACGCAGGTCGGCAACAATGGCAGCCCACCCTTCACCTTTGATGGTATCGAGGGTTTTCAGCGCGGCATCAGCCTGCTTGAGCTGTACCTGAACGCGGGCAAGACGCAGATTTATCACGGCTTTGAGATTTTCATCGCTCGTGTCTGCCAATCCCTGTTGTAACTGGGTGGCAGCTTTCTCTAGTTCATTTTTGTCAACAAATTGCTGCGCAAGTTCCAAAGAAGCCAGCGCACCATAGGTATTTTTATTTTCAGCAGCAAATTTTTCCGCCGCCGGGATGCTATCCGGTTTGCCTTCGCTCACTGCGGTAACCGCATTTTGATAGGCAAGAGAAGCGGAGCGTGTAGAATCAACCTGATGGCTGTTCCAGTAGCGCCAGCCAATCAATGCGCCAACGCCCAAAATCACCCCAACAGCCAGTGCTTTGCCATTTTCAGCAAAAAAGCGTTTAACCGCTTCAACCTGGTCGTTTTCGTTCTCGTAAATTTCCACGCTGTCCTTCTCCTTCCTTAACCCAGTAACGTGCGCAAATGCGCGGCTACGCTATCCTGCGCAACTGCCGTTTGCTCACCAGAGCGCAAATCCTTCACTACTGCTGTGCCGTTAGCCACTTCAGACTCACCCAGCACCACAGCAACGCGGGCGCCCCATTTATCAGCACGGGCAAACTGCTTCTTAAAGTTGCCGCCGCCGTGGTTGGTCATCAGTTTCACGCCCGGTAATTCATCACGCAGACGCTCTGCTAATGCCATAGCCGCAGATTGTGTGTCAGCACCTGAAGCCACCAGATATATATCGACAACAGGATCGGCTTTAAATTCCGGATTAACGGCCTGAACTAACAATACAAGACGTTCGAGGCCCATCGCGAAACCGACTGCCGGTGTTGCACGACCACCCAGTTGTTCCACCAGACCGTCATAACGACCGCCTGCGCACACGGTGCCCTGGGAACCGAGGCTGTTAGTCACCCACTCAAAAACAGTACGGTTATAGTAATCCAGACCACGCACCAGACGCTGGTTTACGGTGTAAGCGATACCCGCGCTCTCCAGCAGTTTGCACAGACCAGCAAAGTGCTCACGAGATTCCTCGTCAAGATAGTCACCTAATGCTGGGGCGTCGTTGAGAAGGGCCTGCACTTCCGGATTTTTGGAATCCAGCACGCGCAGCGGGTTAGTGTACATGCGGCGTTTGCAGTCTTCGTCCAGCTTTTCTTTATGCTGCTCAAGGAATGCAACCAGCGCATCGCGATAATTGGCGCGTGCTTCCAGCGAACCGATAGAGTTCAGCTCAAGAGTTACGTGTTCAGAGATACCCAGTTCACGCCACCAACGAGCAGTAAGCATAATGAGTTCGGCGTCGATATCTGGACCCTGTAGGCCAAAAACTTCGAGACCGATTTGGTGGAACTGTCGATAACGACCTTTTTGCGGGCGTTCGTGACGGAACATCGGCCCCATATACCACAAACGCTGTTCCTGATTGTACAGAAGGCCATGCTCTATACCGGCGCGTACACATCCTGCTGTACCTTCAGGGCGAAGAGTTAACGAGACAACCTCTTTTGCATCACGCTCACGATCGTTGAAGGTGTACATCTCCTTTTCAACAACATCGGTAACTTCACCGATAGCGCGCTTAAACAGTGGCGTTTGCTCAAGAATAGGTGTGCGAATCTCACTGTATCCGTAAGACTCAACAACGCTTTTAATTATGCGCTCAACGCGTTGCCATACAGCGGTTTCCACTGGCAAATAATCATTCATACCGCGTACAGACTGAATTTTCTTCGACACGTTTATTCTCTTTCTGAATATAAAAATGAACCCTCAACGCGCCCCTCAATATTTCGGGAGCCATGCGGGTTCAATCATACACGGGAAGCGAGGCGCTTCCCATCACGTTATTATTTTTCAACCTGCTGAACGTCAATTCGACGCGCTTCATCCAGTTGGCTGGCTTTCGCACGAATGCGCGCTTCCAGCTGGTCGATCATATCGTTGTTGTCCAGACGGTCTTTGCGCACGCCATCTTCATAGAGGCCGCTTTTCTTGTTGCCGCCGGTGACGCCGAGTGTAGAAACCAGCGCCTCACCTGGTCCATTCACCACGCAGCCGATAATCGAAACGTCCATCGGGGTGATGATATCTTCCAGGCGTTGCTCCAGGGCGTTAACCGTACCGATAACGTCAAACTCCTGACGCGAACAGGTCGGGCAGGCGATGAAGTTGATCCCGCGCGAACGGATACGCAGCGATTTCAAAATATCGAAACCGACTTTGATCTCTTCGACCGGATCGGCCGCCAGCGATACGCGCAGCGTGTCGCCGATGCCTTCAGACAGCAGCAGGCCTAAACCAATGGCAGATTTTACTGCCCCACTACGTGCGCCACCCGCTTCGGTGATCCCAAGATGCAGCGGTTGATCGATCTGTTTTGCCAGCAAACGATAAGACTCAACAGCGAGGAAGACGTCAGACGCTTTCACGCTGACTTTGAACTGATCGAAGTTCAGGCGATCGAGATGATCAACATGACGCATGGCAGATTCCAGCAACGCCTGCGGCGTCGGTTCGCCATACTTTTCTTGCAGATCTTTTTCCAGCGATCCAGCGTTAACGCCAATACGGATCGGAATGTTTTTATCGCGCGCACAGTCAACCACCATGCGGATGCGTTCTTCATTGCCGATATTGCCAGGGTTAATACGCAGACAATCGACGCCGTATTCCGCTACTTTCAGCGCAATGCGATAGTCGAAGTGGATGTCAGCCACCAGCGGCACGTTAACCTGTTGTTTGATGAGCTTGAACGCTTCTGCCGCGTCCATCGTCGGTACGGAGACACGGACGATATCAGCGCCAACACGTTCCAGCGCCTTAATTTGATTGACCGTAGCTTCGACGTCTGTCGTACGCGTATTGGTCATGGACTGTACGGCGATGGGGGCACCATCGCCAATCGGCACATTCCCAACGTAAATACGTGTTGATTTTCTACGTTGAATTGGAGCCTGGTTATGCATGAAAAATCTCCCGCGTTACCCGTCTGTTACTGCGCCGGTGATTGTTCGGCATTTAGGGTCAGACGCGCAACCTGGTTAGTTCTGATAAAACGACTCAGATCGACAGGTTTCCCTTGATACTGGATCTGTACTGCGGCTGGCGCACCAATTTTCAGTTTGTACGGAGCCTGGCCGGTTAAGTTCAAATTACCGTCTTTACGCTGCATACCGCTAAACAGTTTTTTACCGGTAGCGTCAGTGACTTCCAGCCAGCAATCGGCAGTAAAGTTCATCACCAACGCATTCGGGTCAGCCGCCGGCGTGGTCACGCCAGCCTGATCGGTTGGCAACGGCGCAGCACCATCTGGCGTTGTTGTTGCCGTTGGTGCCGGGGTCGCAGCGGTATCAACATTTGCCTGCGAAGGTGAAACAACTGCATTCTGTTGTGAATCAACAGCTGGTGCTGGCGAAGTTATGGCAGGTGTTTGCGTGTTAGTTGCGGTAGTATCCACAGACGCTGGCGGCGTGGACGTCGTAGTCGGGTCTGTGGTTGTCGACGTATCTAACGGAACACTCTGCCCCTGTTCGTTATTACTGCTCAGTTCCGCAGAAGATTGATCGGCCATAGTAGTGATCTCTTCCTGCTGAGCTTTGTGGTCTTGCCACCACCAGGCACCGCTCAGGCCAATAACCACAAACAACACCAGCCAGGTGAAGGTCATCAGCCAGCCGTCACGTTTTTTGCGGCGTTTACCGAGGGAAAAACTCTGCATCGGCGCAACTTTTGCAGCTCGTAGTGGAGCCTGTTTTTCCAGCCCCGGTAGCAGTTCTTCTTCTGGAATATGTACCAGACGCGCATAAGAGCGGATATATCCGCGCAGGAATGTTGAAGCAAGATCGGCAGGTGCCTTATCTTCTTCAATGTCGCGTACCGTGGAAACCTTCAGGCAAAGTCGCTCAGCAACGGCCTGCTGACTAAGTCCTAGTTGTTCGCGAGCATTACGCAGGCGAGCGCCGGTAGTAAGTGCTTCATTTTGGTCGTGCGTGGCTTCAGTATTCATTCGCTGCAGGTACGTTTAAATGAGAATTGAGATGCCGGTGAACCATCATGCTCACCCACACCGCGAAACATCCGTTAAGTTAACCGTTATCATACAGTATAAGACCGTCTGTGTGCTCGTGACAAAGCCCACATTCACTAAGGCTAACTTACTGTTGCATCGTTACATACTGCCTTAAAGTCAGCAAAAACGCACCGTTAATATTGACCAGACAATTGCAACTTAATACTTCATTCATAAAAGATTACGCCACGGTACATAAAGTAACCGTGGCGTAATGGCTATCAGACCGCTTTAATGTCGATGGCCTCACCCTGCATTCGTTTACGCAGGGTACGTTTCGTACGGTCGATAACATCGCCCGCCAACTGACCACAGGCAGCATCGATATCATCACCACGAGTTTTACGCACAATAGTGGTGAAACCGTAGCTCATCAGCACTTTAGAGAAACGGTCGATACGACTGTTTGAGCTGCGTCCATACGGCGCGCCAGGGAACGGGTTCCACGGGATCAGGTTGATCTTACACGGCGTATCTTTCAGCAGCTCCGCCAGTTGGTGCGCGTGTTCAGTGCCGTCGTTAACGTGATCAAGCATCACGTATTCAATAGTGACTCGGCCCTGATTGGCGTTAGATTTCTCCAGATAGCGGCGCACCGCAGCAAGGAACGTTTCGATATTGTACTTTTTGTTGATCGGCACAATTTCGTCACGAATTTCGTCGTTCGGCGCATGCAGGGAAATTGCCAGCGCTACGTCGATCATATCGCCCAGTTTATCCAGCGCCGGAACAACGCCTGATGTAGAGAGCGTAACGCGACGTTTAGACAGACCAAAACCGAAATCATCGAGCATGATTTCCATCGCCGGAACGACGTTGTTCAGGTTGAGCAGCGGCTCGCCCATACCCATCATCACTACGTTAGTGATTGGGCGCTGACCGGTGACTTTTGCTGCGCCAACGATTTTCGCTGCACGCCACACCTGGCCGATAATTTCCGACACCCGCAGATTGCGGTTAAAGCCCTGCTGGGCGGTGGAACAGAATTTACACTCCAGCGCACACCCCACCTGCGAGGAAACGCAAAGCGTGGCACGGTCGTCTTCCGGGATATACACCGTTTCGACGCGCTGATCGCCAACGGCAATCGCCCATTTAATGGTGCCGTCAGATGAACGCTGTTCTTCAACCACTTCCGGTGCGCGGATTTCCGCCACCTCTTTTAGTTTACCGCGCAACACTTTGTTGATGTCGGTCATCTCATCAAAGTTGTCGCAGCAATAGTGATACATCCACTTCATCACCTGATCGGCGCGGAAGGGTTTTTCACCTAAATCTTTAAAAAACTCCCGCATCTGCTGACGGTTGAGATCCAGCAGGTTGATTTTTCCATCTTTCGTGGTGACGTTTTCAGGTGTGACTAATTGTTCAGACATATGCTATTCCGGCCTCGTTATTACACGTTATGGCCCCTGGAGGGTTGAAAAAAGAAACGCCCCGGTGAGCGGCTGCTCGTCCGGGGGCGCTGCATTGTACAAATTCTGGCGCATGGATGCCACGTTTGCACGCGGCATTTACGAAATTATTAACGGGTGCGCGGGCACACTTCGCCTTCGCCGAAGAAATAAGCGATTTCGCGAGCGGCAGATTCGACGGAATCAGAACCGTGGGTACCATTTTCGGTCAGGCTGTCAGCGTAATCAGCACGCAGAGTACCGGCCAGTGCGTTTGCCGGATTGGTCGCGCCCAGCAGATCGCGGTGACGCTGAACGGCGTTTTCACCCTCCAGCACGGAAACCACGATCGGGCCAGAGGTCATGAATTCAACCAGACCATCAAAGAACGGTTTTCCATCGTGTTCAGCATAAAAGCCACGAGCCTGTTCAACGGTCAGGTGCAGCATTTTGGTGCCGACAATTTTGAACCCTGCAGCTTCAAAGCGCGCAAAGATATTGCCAATGACGTTTTTTGCTACCGCGTTCGGTTTGATGATGGAAAAAGTACGTTCAATAGCCATTTTTACCTCTGTAAATTATTCTGTTGTTGTCTGTACCAGCGTACGAGATGGCGCGGATTATAATGAGCAACAGGGCCGTTGACTATTGATGAAGGTAACATTTTTTTAAAATAAAACGAGTTTAAGCAACAAATATGAGCAAAACAGACTACTGCATGACAAATCTCACTGTCGCCACCTGCCCCATTTCGTCCATTACCAGCAATTGATAATCGCCTTTCTCTGTCAAATGCAGAGTCACGTTACGCCCGCGTTCAGCTAACGGTTCACCATTAAGAAACCACCAGCGTTCGCCTGTTCCTCCGCTTAATTGTACTGGTAATGACGCATCAGTAGCTCCTGGCAGACGTTTGATAATTACGCCATCACGCACACCAATCAACTGTAAAGGTACCTGAGCATCACGACCATACGGCGGGCAATTTGTTGATGCCCCAGGTAAGCGCGCTGCTCGTCGTTCAGCAGCAGGTAGCCAGGGTTCAAGTGGTAATGGCCAGACATTAATCATTTCTTGTCGAGCCTGAGGACAATCAGCGGCAACACGTTTGCCTTGCTCATCAAGCCAGATGGGGAAACGAATCCCACTTATTCCTTCTTGCTCCGGTAAAAGTAATGTTGGTGGCTGGCTATCTTCGAGCAGCCAGGTGGCAAGACGACGGCGGCAATTGCTATCGCCTTCTGGCAATGATTGCCCACCAGGCCAGCAGATAACGCCACGGCTTACAGAATCAGGACGCGGGTCTTCCGGCAGATTCGCACTGCGCGACAGTAAGATATTATTGACCTGATTCAACAGCGGTACGGCGCTGGCAAAGCCAAACTGACCGACAACGGGCGTACCGTCCGGTCTGCCAGTCCAGATCCCAATTACGTAACGAGCGTTAACGCCAATAGCCCATGCATCGCGATAGCCATAACTGGTTCCTGTTTTCCACGCCAGTGGTACGACGCGTGGCAAAGCGCCATCCGGAAGCGGCTGCGCTTCATCTGCCATAATACGGCGGATAATCCACGCGGCCCCCGGCGACATTAACGGTCGCTCAAGTAATGGGTCCCCCGGCTGTAAGCGCAACTTACCCGCCTTACCGTGGCGAGCAAATGCGGTATACGCTGCAGCCATATCCTCCAGTTTTGCACCTGCGCCGCCGAGAATGAGCGAAAGATTCGGTGCAGCACCGTTGGGCAAATATAACGGCAATCCAACATTGCGTAACTTTGCCGCAAACCGTTTCGGTCCATAGGCTTCCAGCACCTGCACAGCAGGTAAATTCAGCGAGCGCACCAGCGCCTCACTCATGCTGATCGGGCCATGAAAACCGCTGTCAAAGTTGCCTGGTCGATAATCACCAGTGCGCCGGGGAACGTCTTGCAACAGCGATGCAGGGTGGATCAAGCCTTCATCCAGCGCCAGACCATAAACAAACGGTTTGAGTACCGATCCCGGCGATCGGATCGCATTGACCATATCGACATGCCCAAAGCGGGAATCATCATTAAGATCAACCGATCCTATCCAGCCGCGCACACTCATATCAGTATGATCAACAACGATCATTGCCAACGAACTGCGCGGTGGCAATCGTCCTTTCCAGTTTTGCGCCAGTTCTTCCAGACGACGCTGTAAACCAGCATCCAGCGTAGTAACGATTTTGTCGCTTTTGCTTTTACCGAGCATCATGCGCGAAAACAGCGGTGCCAGTTGCGGCATTTGTCTGGGTGCCAACCAGATGGGCTCTTCACTAGATTCTTTTACCTGCTCACGGGACCACACACCTTGCGCAGCCATCCGATTGAGCACTTTATTACGTGCGGCCTCGGCACGTTCCGGCCAGCGATCCGGACGCAGTCGGCTGGGCGCTTGTGGTAACACCGCCAGCATTGCCGCCTCGGAATAGCTTAAATTCGCAGGCGATTTTCCGAGATATGCCCAACTTGCCGCACCGATCCCCTGCAACGTACCACCAAACGGAGCGCGATTAAGATACAAGGTCAGAATGTCACGTTTAGACAAGTGCCATTCCAGTTGAAACGCGCGCCAGAGCTGGCGAATTTTGCCGCCAAAAGTTTTGGGGTGAGGATCAAGCAGACGAGCAACCTGCATGGTGAGTGTGCTGCCGCCGGAAATAACCCGTCCCGAAGTGAGATCTTGCCATGCTGCGCGCGCCACCGAGAATGGATTCACCCCCGGATGCTTCCAGAACCAGCGATCTTCATAATTGATCAGTGCTTCAAGGTAACGCGGAGAGACATCTTCGATGGTTACCGGATAGCGCCAGATGCCCTCAGCATCGGCGAAACGCCAGAGTGGCGTACCATCCTGCGCCACGACTACGCGTGCGGGATTGACTTCATGCAATGGCAGGGGCCAGAGTTTATCTGCTCCCCACGCGGCAAAAAAAAGGAGAAAAGGCGCAGCTGCCAGCGCTATCCAGCAGCCGCGTTTGGTTAACAGGCGAGGCATTTACGGTCTGACAATCAACAGATCTTCAGCCGCGCCAGTCGCCCGCCAGTGGGGAACATACATCGATTCCACCATTGGTTGCGGAACATTGTATGTTCCCGGCGTTACCGCCCGCGCCAGATACACCAGCGTGACTGGTTGATATTCATCAACGGCAACCGCCGCCACAAAGCGATCGTCACGAAACTCAATATGCTTAATGTTCGCTTGTTGCATTTGACTGAGTAGGTTTTGCACTTCGCTACCACTTTGCTCCAGGCTGGCGCTGCCGTTAGCCAGGTTCTGGTTTTCCAGTTCCAGGCCAGCAGGCAGTAAATCAACGACCAAAGCATCCGGCACGCTGTTACTGGCTTTGACCTGCAACCAGACCAGTACCAGATCGCCGCTACGTAACGAATCCAGCGATTTGCTCTTACCGTCAGTGCCAAGAATATGGCGCTCGATTTGCAGCACATTGCTCGCCGGTAAAGGGGCGGATTGCGGATATCCGCTGGCATCCACACGCAGCCATAACGGCTGATCGCCACTGTTGGTCACCTGTAAGGTGGCAAGTTGATCGCTATTCAGATTGCTGGTTTGCGCTTTCTCACCTGTCAGCAGCTCAGCAGAGAAAGACGTTTGCGCCTGCCATTTGCCCGGTAAATCCTGAATCGTACGGGCAGCCAGGAACAGCGCGTTACTTTCCTGAGTTGATAACCAGCGTTCACCGAACGCCTGCTGCGAAAGTGTGTTCAGCAGAGGGTACTGCTCATCGGGTAGCAATTTGTTCTCTTCCAGCAAGGAGAGCATCAATGCGTTGTCGCGCAGTGGACTTCCGTAATCACCCAGCCATATCCGCTCATCACTATTGCGCGGCGTTTTCAGCGCCAGCACAATCGCTTCTTCACCACGCGTTGCATCGCCCATGGTTTTCAGCGCAACGCCAAGTTGCAGCAGCGGTAATCCAGACGCAGCATCGGCACGATGCTCCCAGATTTCACGCAGCGCACCCAGCGGTGCCTTTTGCTGACGGGCCAGCACCAGCGCAGCGTAAGACTGTACGGCGAATTTACTGGCTTTGAGATTATCCGCATACGGAATCGACATCATGCCCGGATCTTGTAAATAGCGCAGTAGACGCTCATTCCCCCGGTTAATGGCTTCTGTCGGCACGCTGTAACCCTGCTCACCTGCGCGGACCAGAAAATCCATCACGTAAGCCGTCAGCCAGTACTCTTCATCACCGTTTTTATCCCACAGCGCAAAGCCACCGTTATCACGTTGCATTTGCAGTAAACGAGAAATGCCGATATCGACTGCCGTACGGCGCTTCTCATCACTGTCGCCTTTGATTCCCAACGCCTGCAGTTGGGCTGCGTTGGTGTAAAGTGACGGGAACAGGCCGCTGGCGGTTTGCTCCAGACAACCGTACGGATACGCTTTTAACTCTTTGATATAACGTGCAATATTCAACGGTGGTTTGCCGCTCAACAACAATTGCCCTTCCAGCGTAACAGGCGAGAAGTTTTGCAATCCATCAGCTGGAATCGCCCATGTCTCACCAGGCTGCAACGCCGTACCGTAATTGACGGTTTGTGCCGGAAATGCCGGACGGACACCCATTTTCCACTGCTTATGCTGATCGGCAGCGGTTTCGCCCGGTAACGCTAACCCGCTAATAGTGGCCTGAATTTCACCATCACCATAACCCGGCAATGCTCGCACCGGGATAAACAGCGTGGTTCGCACGCCCGGCGCTAATTCAACGGCTGCGGGTGAATCGCTAACCAGTTCAAGCAAGCCACTGGCGGTCAGAGCAACGTTCAGTTTTTGCGGTTTATCGGTAAGATTAGTGATATCCAGCGTCAGACGTGAGGTGTCACCGCTGGCCATAAAGCGCGGCATATTCAGTTCTGCTATCACCGGTGCGGCAACAACCACTTTGCTTTCGTTGCTACCGAAATCATCTGCCGTCCATGCTTGTGCCATGACGCGCAATTCACCGTTAAAATCACCAATCGGCAATGTAACCGTGCCTTCGCCCTGTTCGTTGAGTGTTACCGGTAGCGCCTGTTGCGCAACAATATTGACGTGATTTACTGGCGGTTTACCACCGCGTTTCAGTTCATCACCATCGCCACCAAAACGCAGAGCTGCCAGACGCCCCTGACCTTCAATGACCTGACCGTAAATATCGTAAATATCTGCGCCATAGCGTTTCTGACCAAAGAATGCCTGCCACGGATCTGGCGTGACATAATCAGTAATATTCAACACACCGCTATCAACCGCAGACACCAGCACATTCACCTGTTTTGGCATCTCACCATTTTTATTGCTGGCTTTAATTTTCACGGTTAATGGCTGATTGGGGCGTATTTTCGCTGGAGTTTCCAGCGCCAGATCGAGACGACGGTTTTCATCGCCAAGCGGCAAATGCAACACGCCAACTGCGCGTTTTGGCGTCGCGGAGCGAGATTTATCGCCAGGACGTACCACCAGCGTACTTAAATAAAGATCATGACGATTCCAGGTTTTATCGACCGGAATCGTCAGATCCAGCCCTTGTGCCGGAACATCAATCTCCTGCCACCACAGCGGCCCTTCACTGGACTCGACCATCGCATAGCCTTTACCCGCCGTTGGTGCGGCAATGTGCAACTTAATGGTATCACCAGGGCGATAACTGGCTTTATCCAGTTTCAGCGTGACACGGTCTGGTCGCACAGCACCGCTACCGTCGCTATTGTCCTGCCAGCTATAGCCAGCCCAGAAACGCACACTACTGACCGCTTCATTCGGCGCTTTGACTTCCAGACGATAAGCGCCCCACTCTACCGGGAAACTGACTTTACCGGTTTCATCAGCCTGAAGATCCAGTGTTTGTTCATTTTCGATCAGATCTTTTTGATCAAACTGTGACTGCCAGCCTTCATCTTCTGACCAGTTCCAGTAGTAATCGCGGCGTTCGCGAATCAGGCGCACTTGTAAGCCAGACACAGCTTTTTTGACGCCCTGTGCATCGCTATAAACGATGTCGAAAGCGGCGTTACTGCCTTCATCAACAATGGGCTGTTTTACCGTACTGTCAGTGCGATAATCGTAAACCGATTTCGAGGCGAATTGCGGACGGATCCCCGGCAATGCATCGGCAGGCCAGATAGCCTGCTCAGCACGGCGCGTCACCGGGCGACCGCCAGACTCCAGCAAACTGCCCTGGAAAATAACCTGTAATGGGGAATGCGTTTCCTTCCACTGGCTTTCTGTAGAAACTTCGCCGCGCCCTTTATCATCCAGCGTCAACTGAACTTCATCCAGCGTGCGCGAAAGGTTTTCAGCAGCTATATCGCCGAATTCGAAACCAGGTAAGGCTGACACAGCTTCACGCAGTGGGCGCAGGAAAAGTTGCCCTTGCAAAGTATTACCATTAGCAGGCGCCCCGTACAGGTAGTAACCCACCACGGAGAATTTCACTTCATCTTTCGGCGTTAGCGGGGTTTTCTCACCGGTCAGATTCAGCGCCATGCGCTCTGGCATAAAATCTTCGACGTGGAAATCCCACATCCGATACTGGTTATCGCCCGTATTGGCTCGGATATGCCACATGCCGGTGGCCGCATTACTATCGAGTGGCCACGTAAAGTGATAGAGGCCATTCTCCGGCTGACTAACGACGCTCCTGAGTACCTGCCCGTCGGGTTTAATTACGTCCAGCTTGATGGGTTGATCGGGCAACGCTTTACCGTCTGCATCACGCAATAAACCATTAAGGATGACTGTTTCACCCGGGCGATAAAGATCGCGCGGGCCAAACATGAAAAACTGTTTGTTATAGCCTGGCGCGCCAGCAATGTTAAATTCTGCTAAGTCCAGCGCCGGAAGTTTTAAATCGAGTAGCGTTGTCTGACCGTCTTTACGCGCCAACAGTAATGCCGCGTTTTTATCATTTTCCAGCTGCACATGCCCCTGGGCATCACTGGTTGCCTGAGTCAGAGTCTGCCCTTTCTCATTTAATAATGAGACTTCAACTCCTTGCTGGGCCGCGCCGTTTTCCAGGCTTTGGGTAAAGATATCCAGACGATTGTGATAACGGTGGGCCGATACGCCGATATCACTTAATGTAAACAGCGTCGCGGGATTACTGTAATCGTAACGTCCAGCCTGATTCATCACAGCCAGATACACACCCGCCTGCTGAAGCGGTTTGATATCACCCAGCGGCAGCAATAATTTTTCACGGGTGTTACGCGCAGGATTGAGATCAAAACGTCCGGTATAAACCAGATCCGCCATTTGCAGCAGTTTGTCTGACTGCCAGTTCGCCAGCGAATTTCGGTATTCCCATTGGCTAATAAATGCTGGCAGAGATTCTGGCTTAACACGGAAGAAGTTAACATCGACATTGTTAACATTGAGCGCCATTACCGGCAGCCCTTCAATGACTTTTCCAGGCAGCAGCGAACCACGGCTGGCAAAACCGACGCTGGGCTGGATATCGCGGGTAGTTATAGTTTTTTCGTAATCTTTACTGAAGGTTGCGTTGTTGAGTGCCTTGACCTCCTTGCCAATAGTAACGATCAAATCACGTTTCGGCTCGAGGTGGCGTAAACGCAGCTCTTTAAGATTATCTGACAGCTCCCAGGCCCCATCCACTTTGCCGCTTTTTTTATCAACGACGTGAATAACGCGCGAGAAATCCTGATCCGGGTCGAGAGGGATAGAGAAGGTCAGCACCAGCGTGGCTGCGCCATCGAGTTGGACTTCAGAGAGATCCAGCAATGTCAGCGCCTTACCGGCACTCTGTTGTGCCAGTTTTTGTCGCTCCGGTGCAGAGAGTTTTGCTGAACTCGCGTTTTCTGAAGATGCCGCTTTAGTAACTTCAGAAGGTGCATCTTTTTTCACCGCTGTTGGCGCGTTATCGTTGTTGTCGTTGTCGCACCCTGCCAGCGCCAGCATTAGCATGCAGGCGGCTACGCGTAACTTTTTCATTTTTCATCCCTGCCACAATGGCCCGTTAGCAACGTCGAATAATTATTATGCGTGAGAATTTACGTTATGTAATTCAGTATCGCGCCCATGGAATCCGAATTTTAGTGAGAATTGTGGCTCAGACAGCCAAATCAGCCTCTTTTGCTTGTCGCTTTTCACTAAACATCCGACAATTTAGCCTAACCCGGCAAAAATGGAGATGCCTATGTCCACGACATGGTTTGTAGGAGCCGACTGGCTCGCCGAACATATTGATGACCCGGAAATTCAGATTATCGATGCCCGCATGGCACCGCCTGGACAGGAAGATCGTAACGTTGCCCAGGAGTATCTGAATGGACATATTCCCGGCGCAGTGTTTTTCGATATCGAAGCGCTTTCTGATCACACTTCCCCGCTTCCGCACATGCTGCCGCGCCCGGAAACGTTCGCCGTGGCGATGCGTGAGTTAGGCGTTAACCAGGATAAGCACCTGATTGTCTATGACGAAGGTAATCTTTTCTCAGCCCCACGCGCATGGTGGATGCTGCGCACCTTTGGTGTAGAGAAAGTGTCGATTCTGGGTGGTGGACTTGCAGGCTGGCAGCGTGATGATCTGCTATTAGAAGAAGGCGCAGTAGAGCTGCCGGAAGGAGAGTTTAACGCCGCGTTTAATCCTGAAGCCGTGGTGAAAGTAACCGATGTATTATTGGCAAGCCATGAAAATACGGCGCAAATTATTGATGCCCGCCCGGCTACACGTTTTAACGCAGAAGTTGATGAACCTCGCCCAGGTTTACGTCGCGGACATATTCCCGGTGCATTGAACGTTCCGTGGACGGAACTGGTCCGTGAAGGCGAACTAAAAACGACCGATGAACTGGATGCGATATTTTTTGGTCGCGGTGTCAGCTACGACAAACCAATTATCGTCAGCTGCGGTTCTGGTGTAACGGCAGCCGTGGTTTTGTTGGCACTCGCGACGCTGGATGTGCCAAACGTGAAACTGTACGACGGCGCATGGAGTGAATGGGGCGCACGGGCAGATTTACCGGTTGAGCCATTGAAATAAGCTTTTTACAGGCAATAAAAAACCGCCGAATTTGGCGGTTTTTTATTGCTGGTCTGGTTCGCGGCCTTTCCAGCAGGTTGACTTGTGTTGCCGGAGCAACGCAGGCACCCCACAGTGTTGAAATACTCTCTTTTATGCCTGGCCAAGTCAAGATAATAAATAGAGTAATTATTCAAATATGAGAGTATTATTCGTGACGGCCCTTTTCGCCGTCTCGCAAACGGGCGCTGGCTTTAGGAAAGGATGTTCCATGACCGTAAATGCAGGCACCCCACAGCGCTTGCTATCGCGGCAATATCGCCAGTGGTGCTGTCGTGATGCGGTCTTCGCATGGACCGCACAATGAAGATACGGTACTTCTGTATCGTACTTATTGTTTCTGGTGCGCTGTTAACCGAGGTAAATAATAACCGGAGTCCCTCCGGCAACAATTTACTGATGGTTAACAACCTTCAGAACAGCAAGTAAGCCCGAATGCCGCCCTTTGGGCGGCATATTTTAAATTATCCGATTTTGTTTAAAATCACGCAGGAATCCACCCCAGCGACGTTCATAGAATGGCGCAATATGTTCGGTAATAAAGTGGCTAATTCCTTTTTCCCCTTTTTTCACCTGGCAAATATCGATTGGTTCATCACCAGGTAATGTATCGGTCGCTACACTTCCCGCCGCCTGAATAATTTCTTCGATATCGCCATCAGCTTCAATGCCAATAAGTAAATTAGGCTGTGCCTCTTCGTTCTCTTTAATTGAACAAATAAAAGCACGCTTCACCGGCTTAATGGTTTTAAATAAGGTGGTAAGTGAATCAATCATTTGTGCTGGCGGCTCTGCGACCTCCGATAATATCAGCGATTCACCGCCTTCCAGTACTTCCTGACTGCTCAGCGGATTCCCTTCTTCACCAATCAGCAAACTGATTTCACGCGGCATAAATTCTTTACCGGTTGGCAGTTTGGCATTAAGGAAGAGCGTTTCGCCAAGGGTCATCTCAAACAATGTGCGAACGGGCATTACGACAAATGCCTGTTCGTCTTCAACCGCCTGTTGAAGTGCTTCTAACGAGGTAAAAAAAGGAATAACGCTGGTGCCATCTTCTTTTTCCCAGTGCTGTAAATCAAGCGCGCTATCTTCAGCCACTGCCTCGCCCTGCGCCGCCGTACCTGGTACCCAGACAGTGGATTCCAGTAGAGTACGGAAAAAGGCCGGGCGGTGCGCCGGTTCGGTTGCTGCTTTTTCCAGCAGGTCTTCAAGTTCGTTTTTTG
Organism: Escherichia sp. MOD1-EC6300; assembly: GCF_002965045.1. NCBI lineage: Bacteria > Pseudomonadati > Pseudomonadota > Gammaproteobacteria > Enterobacterales > Enterobacteriaceae > Escherichia > Escherichia sp. MOD1-EC6300. Next base: position 143,793 of record NZ_PTRH01000009.1, read on the forward strand.
TTTCGGACATAAGAACCACAATTCATTCAACGTTCGGGGCACAAGTGCCTGATGCGCTACGCTTATCAGGCCTACAAGGGAATCGCAATTTTTTGAATTCACAATACTTTGTAGGCCGGATAAGGCGTTTACGCCGCATCCGGCATATTAGTTTACGCCGTTAACAGATTAGCAATCGTGCGCACACCCAGCCCGGTCGCACCCGCAGACCACTGTTCAACTGGTGCTTTACGGTAAGTCGCCGAACAGTCGATATGCAGCCAACCTTGTTTATAGTTCTCAACAAAGTGCGACAGGAAGCCCGCCGCCGTACTTGCACCCGCCGGATACGCCGCGCTTCCGGTATTGTTCAGTTCCGCAAAGTTAGATGGCAGCTGGCTGCGGTGGAATTCAGCCAGCGGCAGACGCCAGAACGGTTCGTTCTCTTGTGTAGCACTCGCCAGCAAGCGACCGGCAAGCGCATCGTCAAAACTGAACAATGCGTGATAATCATTACCCAGCGCGGTTTTCGCCGCCCCGGTGAGTGTCGCGGCATCGATAATCAGTTCCGGTTTCTGCGCACTGGCGTCAATCAGGCCATCTGCCAGAACCAGACGCCCTTCCGCATCGGTGTTCATGACTTCGACTTTTTTACCGTTGCGATAGGTAATGATATCGCCCAGTTTGAACGCGTTGCCGCTAATCAGGTTATCCGCACAGCAGAGGAACAGCTTCACACGCTTGTTCAGACCGCGCGTAATGGCAAATGCCAGCGCCCCGGTAACCGTTGCCGCACCGCCCATGTCAGACTTCATTGAGTCCATAAACGCGGTCTGTTTGATGCTGTAGCCGCCGGAATCAAAGGTGATGCCTTTACCTACCAGGCACGCGTACACCGGCGCTTCTTTATCGCCAGTTGGGTTGTAATCCAGCGCCAGCAATACCGGGGAACGTTCTGAACCACGCCCGACAGTGTGCAGCCCCATATAATCTTGATCGCGCAGATCTTCACCTTTGGTGATCCGGTAAGTCACACGATCGCCTGCGACGTTGCTGATCAGATCAACAGCACGCTGTGCCAGTTGCGATGGCCCCAGTTCTTCTGCTGGTGCGTTGATGGTGTCACGCACCCAGTCGATGATCATCAGGCGGTTATCCAGTTCCTGACGCTGGGCATCGTCCAGATCCGGCCACTCCACTTTACGCGTGCCTTTCGGGGCTTTGTAACCTTGCCAGAATGCCCAGCAACGATCCGCATCCCAGCCTTCACCGCTTAACTGAACATGCTTGATGCCCAGACCATCAATCTTGCGCGCCGCACGCTGGATCAGCCCCAGATCGTCTGCCCCGTTCAAATGCAGGGTAATGCCGTCATTATTAATGCTGTAAGTTGCTTTTTCTCCCCAGCGCGCGTCGGCAGGTTGGGTCGAGAGGGTAATCTTCATCGCTTCTGTCATTTTAGTTATCCTTATTTGTAAAAGGGCCACCAGTTGGCAGCCCCAGGATTTTTCCGCTAAATGATTCGCGTTGCAGGAAGGCGGCAAGTGAGTGAAGCCTCAGGAACATAGATAACTATGTGACTGGGGTGAACGAGCGCAGCCAACGCATCTGCGGCGTGAAGCATGACGCGGAAATCACTCGGCTTCGTCCAGCCAGACTAATAAAATCGCTTCGAGGATTTTCTCGTTGGACGCCTGCGGGTCGTCGTCGAAATCTTCCAGATCGCAAATCCACTGATGCATATCAGTGAATCGAACCGTTTTCGGATCAAGATCGGGATATGCATCGTACAGTGCTTCGCCAATTTCGCGGCTATCGGTCCACTTAAGTCCCATACTAACCTCTGTTAATGCTCACGCGCATGGTTGATAGTGTAACGCGGAATTTCGACCACTAAATCTTCGTCGGTAACGCGCGCCTGGCAGCTTAAACGGCTTTCCGGCTCCAGCCCCCAGGCTTTGTCCAGCATGTCGTCTTCCTGCTCTGAGCTTTCCGGCAGCGAATCAAAACCTTCACGAACGATGCAGTGGCAGGTGGTGCAAGCACAGGATTTTTCACAGGCGTGTTCAATCTCGATGCCGTTACGCAGCGCAACGTCGAGAATGGTTTCACCGCTATTCGCTTCCAGAACAGCGCCATCAGGACAGAGATCCTGATGAGGTAAAATAACAATCTTTGGCATATTAAACCTCGTCCACGGAATGGCCCTTCAGCGCACGACGAACCGACTGGTCCATGCGGCGAGCGGCGAAATCCTGGGTTTGTTTGTCTACGTTTTTAATCGCTTGTTCGATGGCGTCAACATCATCGCCCTGCGCCACTTCACTCAGGTGAGCGGCAGCATCGTCAATGACCTGACGTTCTGCGGCGCTTAACAGCGCGGCATCAGCAGCCAGCGCGCCGTGCAAACTTTCCAGTACACGCGCTGCTTCTACTTTTTGTTCAGCCAGCATACGGGCTTTTACGTCCTGCTCGGCATAGCTCATTGAGTCTTTGATCATCGAAGCGATTTCACTGTCGGTCAGACCATAAGACGGTTTAACCTGAATAGACGCCTCAACGCCGGTGGATTTCTCCATCGCCGTCACGCTCAAAAGACCATCAGCATCGACCTGAAACGTTACGCGAATATGCGCGCCGCCAGCCGGTAGCGCCGGAATACCACGCAGCGCAAAACGCGCCAGCGAGCGGCAGTCCTGCACCAGCTCACGCTCACCCTGCATTACATGGATAGACATCGCCGTCTGACCATCTTTAAAGGTGGTGAAATCCTGGGCGCGCGCCACCGGAATTGTGGTGTTACGCGGGATCACTTTCTCCACCAGGCCGCCCATGGTTTCCAGGCCCAGCGACAGCGGGATCACATCAAGCAACAGCATTTCGCTGTCCGGCTTATTACCCACCAGAATATCCGCCTGAATCGCCGCGCCAATAGCGACGACTTTATCCGGGTCGATGGAAGTCAGCGGTGGACGACCGAAAAATTCACCCACCCGTTCACGCACCAGCGGCACGCGGGTAGAACCACCAACCATCACCACTTCCAGTACGTCGTCAGCCTCAACGCCCGCGTCTTTCAGCGCACGACGACAAGCCAGTAAGGTTCGTTTTACCAATGGCGCGATCAGTTCATTGAATTGTTCACGGCTGATTTCACCCTGCCAGCCCGCAACATTCACGGTCACAGAGTCCGCATCGCTCAGCGCGATTTTGGCCGCAATGGCGGCATCCAGCAGTTCACGCTGAACGCGGTTATCGCTACGGTCAGGAATGCCCGCCTGTTCGCGAATGTAATCTGCTAACAGATGGTCAAAGTCATCGCCGCCGAGCGCGGAATCACCGCCGGTCGCCAGCACTTCGAACACGCCGCGACTTAAGCGAAGAATGGAAATATCAAACGTCCCGCCACCGAGGTCATAAACAGCGATCACGCCTTCCTGACCGGAGTCCAGTCCGTAGGCGATAGCCGCAGCGGTCGGTTCGTTAAGCAAGCGCAGAACATGCAGCCCAGCCAAACGCGCCGCGTCTTTGGTGCCCTGACGCTGGGCATCGTCAAAGTACGCCGGAACGGTGATAACGACACCATCCAAGTCGCCTGCCAGGGCTTCAGTTGCCCGCGCCGCCAGTGCTTTGAGGATGTCCGCAGAAACGCGCACCGGATTCAGCAATCCCGCTGCTGTTTCAATCATCGGCAAGCCGTTTTCGCTGGCCTGGAATTGATAAGGCAAATGCGGGTAGCGTTGCTGGATATCAGCCAGCGAGCGCCCCATCAGGCGTTTAACAGAACTAATGGTGTTGGCGGTGTCAAGCGCTGCGTTAGTGCGCGCGTCATAACCCACCGAATGCCCCTGCTGTTGATAGTGAACAACAGAGGGCAGCAGGTGACGGCCTTCATGGTCGGCTAACGTTTCGGCCTGACCGCTGCGTACTGTCGCCACCAGCGAGTTGGTTGTGCCCAGGTCAATACCGGCCGCCAGACGACGCTGATGCGGCGCAGCACTCAAACCAGGTTCACTAATTTGTAATAAGGCCATGTTTAGCTTCCAGAAATTAAAAATCGAGCAGTTTTTCTTCGAGTTGTTCGGCACTGCTTCGCAGTTTATCGAGAAAACGCAGCTTACGCACGGTATCCGCCGCCGCGTCCCACGTCTCGTTGTCTAACTGTTCAACCATCAACTGATGGCGGGTATCAAACATCTTTTTCACACGTTTGATAAAGCTTTCCAGCCGTGCTTCATCTTTCGCCTGTTCGATCTCGTCCAGTTCTTCGCGAAGCTCCAGCTGTTCCATCAGGAACGCGGTGTCGCGCACAGTATGCTGCTCGCTGGCGAGATCAAAACCGTGCAAAGAAAGTAAATATTCCGCGCGCATTAACGGATGACGCAGCGTTTGCCAGGCCTGGTTAATGGTTGCAGATTGCTGTACGGCGGCGAGTTGTTCCGCCTGGCTTCCGCTGGCGAATTTATCAGGATGATACTGACGTTGTAGATCCTGAAAACGCAGGCTCAGTGCCTGGGTATCGAGTTGATAACGGGCAGGCAAGCCAAAGAGGGTGAAGTAATCCATAACATTCTCAGGGCTGCGATCCGCCGCAATAACGACGAATCAGGTAAAACAAACCCCACGCGCAGCTGACCACGGTGGGGTTATCGGTATGCGCATCAAACGTGGAAGCTTTCGCCGCAACCACACTCATCTTTGACGTTCGGGTTGGTAAATTTAAACCCTTCGTTCAGGCCTTCTTTTACGAAATCCAGTTGCGTACCGTCCAGAAATTGCAGGCTTTTGCCATCGACCACGACTTTCACGCCTTTGTCTTCAAACACGATGTCTTCCGGCGTCGGTTCGTCAACAAATTCCAGTACATAAGCCATACCTGAACATCCGGAGGTTCTCACACCCAGACGCAGGCCAAACCCTTTGCCGCGGTTAGCCAGAAAGGTATTTACTCGCGCTGCTGCACTGTCGCTCAGTGTAATCGACATAACCAAACCTCAACTCTTATTTTGCTTCACGTTTGCTTTTATAGTCCGCAATGGCGGCTTTGATCGCGTCTTCTGCCAGAATAGAACAGTGAATTTTCACCGGCGGCAGTTCAAGTTCTTCAGCAATATCGGTGTTTTTGATCGCCTGTGCTTCGTCGAGAGACTTCCCTTTCACCCATTCGGTGACCAGGGAGCTGGAAGCGATAGCGGAACCGCAGCCGTAAGTTTTAAAACGCGCGTCTTCAATGATACCTTCATCGTTGACTTTAATCTGCAACTTCATCACGTCGCCACAGGCCGGTGCACCCACCATGCCACTGCCCACGTTCTCGTCGTTGTTGTCGAAGGAACCCACGTTACGCGGATTCTCGTAATGATCGATAACTTTTTCGCTGTAAGCCATTATAAATTCTCCTGATTCCGATACCGATTAATGATGTGCCCATTCGATGCTGTTCAGATCCACGCCCTGCTTGTACATTTCCCACAGCGGAGAAAGGTCACGCAGACGACCGATGGATTTACGAACTAACTCGATGGTGTAGTCGATCTCTTCTTCAGTAGTAAAACGACCTAAAGAGAAACGGATAGAGCTATGTGCCAGCTCGTCGTTCAGCCCCAGCGCGCGCAGCACGTAGGACGGTTCGAGGCTTGCTGACGTACAGGCAGAACCGGAAGAAACCGCAAGGTCTTTCAGCGCCATAATCAGCGACTCACCTTCAACGTAGTTAAAGCTGACGTTGAGAATGTTCGGCGCACCGTGTTCCAGGTCACCGTTCAGGTAAACTTCTTCGATATCTTTGATGCCGTTCCACAGACGGTTACGCAGGCCGCGCAGGCGTTCCATCTCGGTCGCCATCTCTTCTTTTGCGATGCGATAGGCTTCGCCCATCCCGACGATCTGGTGAACAGGCAGAGTACCGGAACGCATACCGCGCTCGTGACCGCCGCCGTGCATTTGTGCTTCGATACGTACGCGCGGTTTACGACGCACATACAGCGCACCGATACCTTTCGGGCCGTAGATTTTGTGACCGGAGAAAGACATCAGGTCAACTTTCAACTGGCTCAGGTCGATAGGCAGTTTGCCCACGCTCTGGGTTGCATCAACGTGATAGATAATGCCACGAGCACGGCACATTTCACCGATAGCCGCGATATCCTGCACCACGCCGATTTCGTTATTTACGTGCATGATGGAAACAAGGATGGTGTCGTCACGCATCGCTGCTTCGAGTTCTTTCAGGTCGATAATACCGTTACGCTGCGGTGCCAGGTAAGTGACTTCAAAACCTTCGCGCTCCAGCTGACGGCAGGTATCCAGTACCGCTTTGTGTTCGGTTTTGCTGGTGATGATGTGCTTGCCTTTTTTCTGATAAAAGTTAGCAGCACCTTTGATCGCCAGGTTGTCAGATTCGGTAGCACCAGAGGTAAAGACGATTTCACGCGGATCAGCGCCAACCAGATCGGCAATCTGATTACGAGCGATATCTACCGCTTCTTCAGCCTGCCAGCCGAAACGGTGAGAACGGGAGGCCGGGTTACCAAAGGTTCCGTCCATCGTCATAAACTGCATCATTTTCTCGGCAACACGCGGGTCCACCGGCGTGGTTGCGGAGTAGTCGAGATAAATCGGTAATTTCATTGCTCTATAAACTCCGTACATCACTCAATGCAAGGAACCAGGCTACCGGCTGGATGTACGACCGTGTTTACGGAGCGCGATACGCCCCGGCCTGATTCTAATATCTTGTTATCTTTAACCTAACTGTTTCGGGTTTCAGCAAGTTGACAAACTTACGAATCTCCGGGAGCTTACATAAGTAAGTGACCGGAGTGAGTATGTGCAGTCAACGCAGATGCAACACGAAACAGGACGGTTAAATTAAGCGCGTAACTTAACGTCGATCGCGTCTTGTGTGCGGGTGCGTGGCGCGTCGTGAGTATGCTGACGACCAGATACATCCAGCACTTCCTGGTTATTAACCAGTTCGCCTAAAGTAATGTTGTTGAGAAAACCGGTGAGACGGTCGCTCAAATCACGCCACAGCGCGTGGGTCAGGCATTTATCGCCCCCCTGGCAGCCGCCTTTACCCTGACAACGGGTAGCATCTACAGATTCATCAACGGCGCTAATTACTTCGCCAACGGCGATGCTGCTGGCATCTTTGCCTAACAAATAACCACCGCCTGGCCCGCGTACGCTGGAAACCAGACCATTTTTACGCAGACGGGAAAACAGTTGTTCCAGATAAGAAAGGGAAATTCCCTGACGTTCGGAAATATCAGCCAACGGTACCGGGCCCGCTTCAGAGTTGAGCGCAACGTCAAGCATTGCGGTCACGGCATAGCGCCCTTTAGATGTCAGTCTCATGTCTTACTTCACCTCAAACTCGCCCCTGCCCGGGGTTTTTTATTGTAAAAGTGGGGGTATTGCATAGCAGGGTCAAGTCTGACATTCCCGAGTAAATTGGTCAACTATTTACTTGACTGATTTAGTCGGGTATTTAACCTTCAGTGCCATTTTTTTATCGTGGCGTTTGTACCTGTTGTCCTTCCAGACCATGAGCGGGTTGAGGGCAATTATTCGCATTAGCGCTGGCCTGTTCCCCTCACCCTAACCCTCTCCCCGAAGGGGCGAGGGGACCGTCCGTGCACTTATCTGGCTTAGCCCTCAGGCCTTATTACCTTTATTCTGCTGCTCAATAGAAGCCAGAATCCCGCGCAGGATATTCAACTCCTGGCTTTCCGGGCGCGCACGGGTAAACAGACGACGCAGCTTATTCATCACCTGCCCCGGATGGTTTTCACGGATAAAACCGGTTGCCAGCAGCGTTTGTTCAAGATGACCGTAAAAACGTTCCAGATCATCGACCAGCGGATACGGCGTCTCGTCATGTTCAACCTGCTCGCTGTTCTCCTGAGTCGCCAGCCAGGCCATGCGCACTTCATAGGCAATAACCTGAACAGCCATCGCCAGGTTCAGCGAACTGTATTCCGGGTTAGCGGCAATGGCGACATGATAATGGCACTTTTGCAACTCTTCATTGGTCAAGCCGACACGCTCACGACCAAAAACCAGTGCCACCGGCGTATTTGCCGCTTCAGCGACGCTTTTCAAACCGCATTCGCGCGGGTCGAGCATCGGCCACGGCAGCGTGCGCGAGCGTGCACTGGTGCCAACCACCAGGCTACAACCGGCTAACGCTTCGTCGAGTGTATCGACAATGTGAGCATTACCAATCACATCGCTGGCCCCTGCTGCCAGAGCAATCGCCTGGGAGTCAGGTTTCACTAGTGGATTAACCAGCCACAGATTGGTTAAGCCCATTGTTTTCATGGCACGGGCAACAGAACCCATATTACCGGTGTGTGACGTCTCCACCAGCACAATTCGAATATTTTGCAGCATTGTCTTTCTTCATCTAAAGATTATTCACGCATCTTATCATAAAACGAAGACAGATGCCGATCTCGCTGCTATACTCTGCGCCGTTTTCCCGTTCTTTAACATCCAGTGAGAGAGACCGATGCATCCGATGCTGAACATCGCCGTGCGCGCAGCGCGCAAGGCGGGTAATTTAATTGCCAAAAACTATGAAACCCCGGACGCTGTAGAAGCGAGCCAGAAAGGCAGTAACGATTTCGTGACCAACGTAGATAAAGCTGCCGAAGCGGTGATTATCGACACGATTCGTAAATCTTACCCACAGCACACCATCATCACCGAAGAAAGCGGTGAACTTGAAGGTACCGATCAGGATGTTCAATGGGTTATCGATCCACTGGATGGCACTACCAACTTTATCAAACGCCTGCCGCACTTCGCGGTATCTATTGCCGTTCGTATCAAAGGCCGCACTGAAGTTGCTGTGGTTTATGATCCTATGCGTAACGAACTGTTCACCGCGACTCGCGGTCAGGGCGCACAGCTGAACGGCTACCGTCTGCGCGGCAGCACCGCTCGCGATCTCGACGGTACTATTCTGGCGACCGGCTTCCCGTTCAAAGCAAAACAGTACGCTACCACTTACATCAACATCGTCGGCAAACTGTTCAACGAATGTGCAGACTTCCGTCGTACTGGTTCTGCGGCGCTGGATCTGGCTTACGTTGCCGCAGGTCGTGTTGACGGTTTCTTTGAAATCGGTCTGCGTCCGTGGGATTTCGCCGCAGGTGAGCTGCTGGTTCGTGAAGCGGGCGGTATCGTCAGCGACTTCACCGGTGGTCATAACTACATGCTGACCGGTAACATCGTTGCCGGTAACCCGCGCGTTGTTAAAGCCATGCTGGCGAACATGCGTGACGAGTTAAGCGACGCCCTGAAGCGTTAATTTCTCTGGCGGGTGATTTCTCTCACCCGCCCTCGCCTTTCAGGCGCTATTCCGAAATGCTTCCGCTCTGCTTTACTTTCTTTCGTCACTCTCCCACCATCTTTCCCCGATTAATGGATGATAAAGAAGTCGCAAGGAAAGGTTATGGCACTGCCAGTGAACACACGCGTTCTCAAAATTCTGTTTATTCTCTTTGTTGTTGTCTTCTGCGTTTATTTAGTGCCGCGCGTTGCCATCAACTTCTTCTATTATCCCGACGACAAAATTTACGGTCCCGACCCCTGGTCGGCGGAATCCGTCGAATTTACAGCTAAGGACGGTACTCGTCTGCAAGGCTGGTTTATCCCTTCTTCGACAGGCCCCGCTGACAACGCCATCGCAACCATCATTCATGCTCACGGCAATGCCGGAAATATGTCCGCCCACTGGCCGCTGGTCAGTTGGTTACCCGAGCGTAATTTCAACGTTTTTATGTTTGATTATCGCGGGTTTGGTAAATCAAAAGGCACACCGTCTCAGGCCGGATTGCTGGACGATACGCTAAGTGCCATCAATGTGGTGCGCCATCGCAGTGATGTAAACCAACAACGACTGGTGCTGTTCGGGCAGAGTATTGGCGGGGCGAATATTCTTGATGTCGTTGGTCAGGGTGATCGTGAGGGCATACGTGCAGTGATCCTCGACTCCACATTTGCCTCTTATGCAACCATTGCCAACCAGATGATCCCCGGCAGTGGCTACTTACTTGATGAGAGTTACAGCGGCGAAAATTACATCGCCAGCGTCAGCCCGATCCCAGTTTTACTCATTCACGGTAAGGCCGATCACGTTATCCCATGGCAGCACAGCCAAAAGTTGTATGATCTGGCAAAAGAGCCAAAACGTTTAATCTTAATCCCTGACGGCGAACACATTGATGCTTTTTCCGATCGTCACGGTGATGTTTATCGCGAACAAATAGTGGATTTTATCCTTAGCGCGTTGAATCCGCAGAACTAACCCATGATCGCTAGCGCGATAATCATTCACAAATCCACCTTTAGACGAGCTAATCCACTGGTCAGAACAGTTTAAGATGAGAAAAATTCTGTGACGCTTGCCAACATTTCTGATGATTAGCATTCCCTTCGCCATTTCCCTGAGCAAACTTTAGCTATTCTTATCAATTATGCTTATGGGAGATCTACAGATGATGCCTACGCTTGCTTCACCATCTGTCCTTTCGGCTCCCCAGCGCCGCTGCCAGATCTTGCTGACACTCTTTCAGCCGGGGTTGACCGCCACCACGGCAACCTTCAGCAAGCTTAATGGTGTGGATGATGATATTGCCAGTCTTGATATCAGCGAAACAGGACGGGAGATCCTGCGCTATCATCAACTCACACTGACTACTGGTTATGACGGTAGCTATCGGGTTGAAGGCACAGTGCTTAACCAACGTTTGTGTTTATTTCATTGGCTACGACGTGGTTTCCGTCTGTGTCCGTCATTTATTACCAGCCAATTCACACCTGCTCTGAAGAGTGAACTAAAGCGGCGCGGAATTTCGCGTAACTTTTACGACGATACCAATCTACAAGCGTTAGTGAATCTCTGCTCTCGACGGCTACAAAAACGCTTTGAATCGCGCGATATTCATTTCCTGTGTCTGTATCTGCAATATTGCTTGCTGCAACACCACGCTGGCATTACGCCTCAGTTTAATCCGCTCCAACGTCGCTGGGCAGAATCCTGCCTGGAATTTCAGGTAGCGCAGGAAATTGGACGCCACTGGCAGCGTCGGGCGCTTCAGCCTGTACCGCCTGATGAGCCACTATTTATGGCATTACTTTTTTCCATGTTGCGAGTTCCCGATCCAATTCGGGATGCGCATCAGCGGGATAGACAATTGCGTCAGTCTATCAAACATCTGGTAAACCATTTTCGTGAGCTGGGAAATGTTCGTTTTTATGATGAACAGGGGTTATGCGATCAGCTTTATACTCACCTCGCCCAGGCGTTAAATCGCAGTTTGTTTGCCATCGGTATTGATAACACCCTGCCAGAAGAGTTCTCCAGACTGTACCCACGCCTGGTGCGCACCACCCGCGCGGCGCTGACCGGATTTGAAAGTGAATACAGCGTCCATCTTTCTGATGAGGAAAGCGGTCTGGTCGCGGTGATTTTCGGTGCCTGGCTAATGCAGGAAAACGACCTGCATGAAAAACAGATTATTCTACTGACCGGGAATGATAGCGAGCGTGAAGCGCAGATTGAGCAGCAGTTACGTGAACTAACGTTACTGCCGCTCAACATTAAGCATATGTCGGTAAAAGCATTTTTGCAGAGAGGTGCTCCACGCGGCGCGGCACTGATTATTGCGCCTTACACCACGCCGTTACCGCTCTTTTCACCACCGCTGATCTACACAGATCTGACGCTGACAACACACCAACAGGATCAGATCCGCAAAATGCTCGAATCAGCATGAGGGAACAACTTTCGGGCGCAAGAACATTGCCGGAAGCGCCACCAGCGCCATCACCCAGAACACGCCGTGGCCCAGATATTGATACAGGAAACCGGCGAAGACGGTCATGATGGCGATACTACCGCCCATTGCAACGGCAGAGTAAACCGCCTGCAAACGAATGACTTCGCTACCCTGGCGGGCGGCAATATAACGCATGGCCGCCAGGTGGCAGACCGTGAAGGTGCCGCAATGCAGAATTTGCACTACTATCAACCACGACAACGCCGTCGTTGCTCCCATAATTCCCCAGCGCATTACGCCGCTAATCGCCGAGATCAGCAGCATATCGCGTGCACTACAACGGCGGAAAAGTTTATTACTCAGCGCAAAAATAATGACTTCTGCCACCACGCCCAGCGACCACAAATAGCCCACCGCTGAAGCAGAATACCCAGCTGCCTGCCAGTAAATAGCGCTAAAACCGTAATAGGCTGCATGCGCTCCCTGTAATAAACAAACGCAGGCCAGAAAGCGCCAGTTCTGGCGGACCAGTGTCAGCCAGGCTGGCCCTCCCGTGCTCTCCTGCTGACGGCTAGCCCCTTGTGGCTGAATCGTTGGACGAATGAGAAATCCGAGCAGCATGGACGCCACGCCCAACGTCAACAGCGCGAGGATCACCCGATAATCCAACATACTGACCAGTTTGCCTGTCAGCGCCGAGCCAATGACAAACGCCACCGAGCCCCACAGTCGCACTTTGCCGTAATCAAGCGGGAACTGTTTTTGCCATGTATTCGCCAGTGCATCGGTCAACGGTACCAGCGGTGAGAAAAAGAGGTTAAAGCCAATCATCACCACCATCAACCACGCTACATGCGCCCCCGCCCAGAAGGCGACAGCAAAGAGAAGTGTCAACAGTGCCAGTACGCGCAAGGCGGAAATCAGGCGGGAAGGATCGCTAACGCGTGGCGCGATGAGCAAACTCCCGAGAAAACGGGCAACCAGACCAGCCCCCAATAACAGGCCGATAGTTTCTGGCGTTAAGCCAATCCCCTTAAGCCAGACGCTCCAGAAAGGTAGAAAAATGCCGTAACTAAAAAAGTATGTGAAATAACCGAGCGCCAACCAGCGCGTGGATTGCAAAACCATGAGTCCCTCCCGTCAGGAGGCGTTAGTCTGGGGTTAATCGAATGTTGGTGCAAGTTGAAAAAATAAGAATATTCGAGCCTGCTTCCCGATGTCTGTAACGCCTGTTCGCAAGCACTAAAAAAGCTGCGCCCCACAACGCACCTTGCAAAATTATTGCGTATTTATGCCGTTACGCTTGCCAAACGTTCCTGCACAATGGCGATGAAATCGCGTAATGCCGGTTTCATTTCGCCTTTCTTCCACGCCATTAGTAGGGCAATGGAAGGCACATTTCCGGCAATTGGCCGAAATACCACCTGCCCGGTATTAAAATTATTCATATAACCGGGTATCAAAGTTACGCCAAGCCCCATCCCCACCAAATTCATCGTTACCAGAATATTGGTTGCCACCTGGACGATATTCGGCTGGCTGTTTTCTTGCGCAAACCACTCCTTAACGATCGGCGCAAGCGAACCGGAATACGCCGGATCGGTACTAACGAAATTCACGCCATCCAGCTGCGCGGCGGTGATCTCTTTTTCTTGTGCTAAAGGATGATCAACCGGCAACACCACCACTAATGGTTCGTCAAAAAGTTCCAGATAATCAATCTCCGGGCTATAGACAGGATGACGCATTAAGCCGACATCCAGTTCACCACGGCGAATTTTTTCTTCCTGTTCCGTGGTAATTAAACTCACCAATTCGATCAAAGTTTCTGGCTGTTTCAGTCGGAACATGGGCAATACTTTTGGCAGTAAATTCACTTCCGCCGATGGCACAAAACCGATGATTAAATGCTTATCTTCCTGAACAATTTTCCGCGCCCGTTGTTTGGCATTTTCCGCTTGTTCCAGGATTGCCTGCGCGTCCTGGAGAAAACATTCTCCCGCCGCCGTCAACGCGACTTTACGTTTATCACGTACCAGTAGCGGAACACCAACACAGTTTTCGAGATCGCGGATCTGGCTGCTTAACGAAGGCTGTGAGGTATGCAGTTTTTCCGCCGCACGGGTAAAGTTCAGTGCCTGCGCCACTGCGACGAAATAGCGTAAATGCCGTAGTTCCATCACCTTCCCCTTGTTATCGAAAAAACGTCTCAGTTGGTAGAAATTAACTATTTCACATATCAGCAACCAACCAGCAACATCCTTATGGCACAAAAATAGAAGGTCAATACATCTTATCTTTCAGGATTAAAAAATATGACCACACCCTCAGATTTGAACATTTACCAACTGATTGACACCCAAAACGGTCGGGTTACTCCGCGTATTTATACCGACCCGGATATTTACCAACTGGAGCTTGAGCGCATTTTCGGTCGTTGCTGGCTGTTTCTCGCTCATGAAAGCCAGATCCCTAAACCCGGTGATTTTTTTAACACCTACATGGGAGAAGATGCGGTTGTCGTGGTGCGCCAGAAAGACGGCAGCATCAAGGCGTTTCTCAACCAATGCCGCCATCGAGCCATGCGTGTGAGTTATGCCGATTGCGGCAACACTCGCGCCTTTACCTGCCCGTATCATGGCTGGTCTTATGGTATTAACGGCGAGTTGATTGATGTACCGCTGGAACCTCGCGCCTACCCACAAGGGCTGTGTAAATCCCACTGGGGGTTAAACGAAGTTCCCTGTGTGGAGAGTTATAAGGGGCTGATTTTTGGCAACTGGGATACCTCCGCGCCGGGCCTGCGTGATTACCTGGGTGACATTGCCTGGTATCTGGATGGCATGCTGGATCGTCGCGAAGGCGGCACCGAAATTGTCGGCGGCGTACAAAAGTGGGTGATCAACTGCAACTGGAAATTCCCGGCAGAGCAGTTCGCCAGTGACCAGTATCATGCTCTGTTCAGCCATGCTTCTGCCGTTCAGGTATTAGGAGCGAAAGATGATGGCAGCGATAAGCGTCTCGGTGATGGACAAACCGCCCGCCCGGTGTGGGAAACCGCCAAAGATGCGCTGCAATTTGGTCAGGACGGTCACGGTAGCGGTTTCTTCTTTACTGAAAAACCGGATGCTAATGTCTGGGTCGATGGCGCGGTTTCCAGCTATTACCGCGAAACCTATGCCGAAGCAGAACAACGTTTAGGTGAAGTTCGCGCCCTGCGCCTGGCGGGTCATAACAATATTTTCCCCACGCTTTCCTGGCTCAACGGCACTGCCACACTCCGCGTCTGGCATCCGCGCGGCCCTGATCAAGTTGAAGTGTGGGCGTTCTGTATTACTGATAAAGCAGCCTCCGATGAAGTTAAAGCCGCTTTTGAAAACAGCGCCACTCGTGCTTTTGGTCCTGCTGGTTTTCTCGAGCAGGATGACTCGGAGAACTGGTGTGAAATCCAGAAATTGCTGAAAGGTCACCGCGCCCGCAACAGCAAACTGTGTCTGGAAATGGGGCTTGGTCAGGAAAAACGTCGCGACGACGGCATTCCAGGCATTACAAACTATATCTTCTCAGAAACGGCCGCCCGTGGAATGTATCAACGCTGGGCCGATCTCCTGAGCAGCGAAAGCTGGCAGGAAGTGCTCGATAAAACCGCCGCATACCAGCAGGAGGTGATGAAATGAGTGCGCAGGTTTCACTGGAGTTACATCACCGCATTAGCCAGTTTCTCTATCACGAAGCCAGTCTGCTGGATGACTGGAAATTTCGTGACTGGCTGGCGCAGCTCGACAAAGAGATTCGTTACACCATGCGCACCACGGTTAACGCGCAAACGCGTGACCGCCGCAAAGGCGTTCAGCCACCGACAACCTGGATTTTTAATGACACCAAAGACCAGCTGGAGCGGCGAATCGCGCGTCTGGAAACGGGCATGGCCTGGGCAGAAGAGCCGCCGTCGCGCACCCGTCACTTAATCAGCAACTGCCAGGTAAGCGAAACCGACATCCCAAACGTATTTGCCGTAAGGGTGAATTATCTACTTTATCGGGCACAAAAAGAGCGCGATGAAACATTCTATGTTGGAACGCGTTTCGACAAAGTTCGCCGTCTGGAAGATGACAACTGGCGCTTGCTGGAACGGGATATCGTCCTGGATCAAGCGGTGATCACTTCCCATAACCTGAGTGTACTGTTCTGATGAATCGAATTTATGCGTGTCCCGTTGCGGATGTGCCGGAGGGTGAGGCTCTCCGGATAGATACCTCGCCCGTCATCGCCTTGTTCAACGTGGGCGGCGAGTTTTATGCCATTAACGATCGTTGCAGCCATGGTAATGCGTCGATGTCAGAAGGGTATCTGGAAGATGACGCCACGGTGGAGTGCCCGCTGCACGCCGCCAGTTTTTGCCTGAAAACGGGGAAAGCATTATGCCTGCCCGCCACCGATCCGCTAACCACTTATCCAGTACACGTTGAAGGTGGTGACATCTTCATCGACTTACCGGAGGCGCAGCCATGAGCGATCTGCATAACGAGTCCATCTTTATTACCGGCGGCGGATCGGGATTAGGCCTGGCGCTGGTCGAGCGATTTATCGAAGAAGGCGCGCAGGTTGCCACGCTGGAACTGTCGGCGGCGAAAGTCGCCAGTCTGCGTCAGCGATTTGGTGAACATATTCTGGCGGTGGAAGGCAACGTGACCTGTTATGCCGATTATCAACGCGCGATCGATCAGATCCTGACTCGTTCCGGCAAGCTGGATTGTTTTATCGGCAATGCGGGCATCTGGGATCACAATGCCTCACTGGTTAATACTCCCGCAGAGACGCTCGAAACCGGCTTCCACGAGCTGTTTAACGTCAACGTACTCGGTTACCTGCTGGGCGCAAAAGCCAGCGCTCCGGCGTTAATCGCCAGTGAAGGCAGCATGATTTTCACACTGTCAAATGCCGCCTGGTATCCCGGCGGCGGTGGCCCGCTGTACACCGCCAGTAAACATGCCGCAACCGGACTTATTCGCCAACTGGCTTATGAACTGGCACCGAAAGTGCGGGTGAATGGCGTCGGCCCGTGTGGTATGGCCAGCGACCTGCGCGGCCCACAGGCGCTCGGGCAAAGTGAAACCTCGATAATGCAGTCTCTGACGCCGGAGAAAATTGCCGCCATATTACCGCTGCAATTTTTCCCGCAACCGGCGGATTTTACGGGTCCGTATGTGATGTTGGCATCGCGGCGCAATAATCGCGCATTAAGCGGTGTGATGATCAACGCTGATGCGGGTTTAGCGATTCGCGGCATTCGCCACGTAGCGGCTGGGCTGGATCTTTAAGGAAGTACGATGAAAGAAAAAACGATCATTATTGTCGGGGGCGGGCAAGCGGCGGCAATGGCTGCGGCCTCGCTACGCCAGCAAGGGTTCACCGGTGAGCTGCATCTGTTTTCCGATGAGCAACATCTTCCATATGAACGTCCACCGCTCTCGAAAGCCATGTTGCTGGAGGATTCCCCACAGTTGCAGTCGGTGTTACCCGCTAACTGGTGGCAGGAAAACAATGTTCATCTGCATTCTGGCGTAACCATCAAAACGCTGGGTCGCGACACACGAGAGTTAGTGTTAACCAACGGCGAAAGCTGGCACTGGGATCAGCTTTTTATAGCAACCGGCGCGGCAGCCCGACCGCTGCCGTTGCTTGATGCACTGGGAGAACGCTGCTTTACCCTGCGGCATGCCGGCGATGCCGCCAGACTGCGAGAAGTTCTGCAGCCCGAACGGTCAGTCGTAATTGTCGGTGCCGGAACTATTGGTCTGGAACTGGCTGCCAGCGCCACGCAGCGTGGATGTAAGGTGACAGTGATTGAACTGGCGGCAACCGTCATGGGCCGTAATGCACCACCGCCCGTGCAACACTATCTTTTACAGCGCCATCAGCAGGCTGGTGTGAGCATTCTGCTCAATAATGCCATTGAACATGTGGTCGATGGTGAAAAAGTAGAACTGACGCTGCAAAGTGGCGAAACGCTTCAGGCCGATGTGGTGATTTACGGTATTGGTATCAGCGCCAACGACCAACTGGCTCGCGAGGCCAACCTTGATACTGCCAATGGTATTGTCATTGATGAAGCTTGCCGCACCTGCGATCCCGCGATCTTTGCCGGTGGCGATGTGGCAATCACCCGTCTTGATAATGGTGCACTGCACCGCTGCGAAAGTTGGGAAAACGCCAACAACCAGGCGCAAATTGCCGCTTCCGCAATGTTGGGGCTACCGCTTCCGCGACTGCCGCCGCCGTGGTTCTGGAGCGATCAGTACAGTGATAACTTACAGTTTATTGGCGATATGCGTGGCGATGACTGGATTTGTCGTGGCAACCCGGAAACTCAGAAGGCGATTTGGTTTAATCTGCAAAACGGCGTGCTTATCGGTGCGGTAACACTGAATCAGGGCCGTGAGATTCGCCCAATCCGCAAATGGATCCAGAGCGGCAAAACGTTTGATGCGAAACTGCTGATAGATGAGGACATCGCGCTTAAATCATTGTAACCAGGATAATTAGCGAATATCTCAACTCCTGGGGCGTGGCGAGGTGCCAGAGTGTGTATTACGTTTAAATCACATTATCTTGCAAAGGGATTGGTTATGAACTCACTACGTTATTTTGATTTTGGTGTTGCACGCCCCGTTTTGTTATTAATTGCCCGTATCGCCGTGGTCTTAATTTTCATTATTTTTGGTTTTCCCAAAATGATGGGCTTTGACGGTACGGTCCAATATATGGCCTCGCTGGGCGCGCCAATGCCGATGCTGGCAGCGATTATTGCGGTAGTTATGGAAGTGCCCGCCGCGATTTTAATCGTGCTTGGCTTTTTCACCCGTCCGCTGGCGGTGCTGTTTATTTTCTACACGCTGGGTACGGCGGTGATTGGTCACCATTACTGGGATATGACCGGCGATGCGGTTGGGCCAAATATGATTAATTTCTGGAAGAATGTCAGTATCGCTGGCGCATTCCTGCTGTTGGCAATTACCGGGCCGGGGGCAATTTCTCTCGATCGGCGTTAGGAAAGATGCCGGATGCGGCGTGAACGCCTTATCCGGCATTTTATAAATTACAGTAACGCAACCCGCAACGACATCTCTGACGTTGTTGATTCCCCCGGCGCAAGCGCAATGAGGTCACCTCCTTCCGGGCGATGATGGTCATCCGGCGCATGACTCATCGGTTCCAGACAGAAGAAATCAAACGCATATCCTTTATCAAACGCCGGATCGGAAACAAAGATGAAATAACACGGTGCCGGCGGCGTCGTTTCCATGATGATGGCATAACCCTCCTGCGGCTGCTCGATGCGGGCCTGACCATTCCATCCGGCAAAGCCATTGTTTACCCACTGGCGCGGCAACGGCGCGAGCTGGTTGAAATCCAGCTGCTGCGGTAGCTGCTTGCAAAACTCCCCCGCCAGCCACTGCTCCCGCTCCAGCCAGTAACCGCTCGCCTGCGCCTGAATCCGCGTTTGTGGTGACAACGGAAAATAAGGATGCCAGCCGGTACCAAATGGCAGCGTCTCTGTCCCTTGGTTGGTGACAGAGAGCGTCACCGTCAGCGTATCTGCCGTTAAATGAAACGCCTGACTTACCCGATAGTGATAAACACCGCTGCGATGTTCATACACCAGACACAAGCTATCATCGCTGCGCGAGACACATTGCCACTCGCCCAGCCAGCCGTCGCCGTGCAGATAGTGCGCATCCCATTCAATATTCGGTTGCAGTTGATACTCACGCCCCTGCCAGACAAAATGGTTGCCGCTCACCCGGTTTGCAAACGGCACCAGCGGAAAACAAGAGGCATCGGTTGCCACACCGCTTTTTTTACCGAGACGTAAGAGCGGCGTCACGTCACGCCAGAAGCCTTCGATGACGCCGCCCCGGTCAGAAACGTCCAGCTTTAGCGGCCCGTGAGATAAGGTATAGATGGTCATCCGCTGACTCCTTAATCCGGGAAGTTAATCACAACTTTCCCGCATTTGCCGCTCGCCATCAGCGCATAGGCATCACCTGCCTGTTCCAGCGTGAAGCGGTGGGTAATGGCGTTACGCGGCCACAGTTTCCAGTCAGTCAAATCATGGGCACATTTTTCCATATGGAACAAACTGGTCACCCAGGAGCCAATAATCCGCCGTTGATGGTGCATCAGGTCGGCGCTAACCTCGAACTCGACTTTTCCGGTTTCTCCGATGTAAACCACGCGTCCCCAGTCAGCGGTGGATTGCAAAGCCAGTAAGCGACCTGCGGCATTACCGGAACAATCGAGCGCAACATCCGCGCCGCCGTGGGTAAGTTCGGCGATAATCTGCGGCAGACCTTCAGTGGTTGCTAAATAACCATGATCCATCACCCCTAACTGTTTCGCCATCGCCAGACGTTCCGGCAGCATATCAACGCCGATGATCCTTTTTGCACCGCGACCTTTCGCCAGCATCATCGCCATCATGCCGACCGGCCCCAGACCGACCACCAGCACGTTATCACTGCCGGAAACTTCGCCACGCAAAATCCCTTCATACGCTGTGCCAACGCCACAACTGATAAACGCACCATCTTCGTAGCTCAACGCATCCGGCAGGAGGATCAGATCTTTTTCTTCCGCCAGCAGATATTCAGCATGACCGCCGTCACGCTGCCAGCCGTAAGCAGCTTTTCCTTCGCCAGTACAAGAGATAGGAAAACCGCGACGGCAGTTCGGGCAAAAACCACAGCCAGAAATGTGATACACCAGCACGCGGTCGCCCTCTTTAAAATGGCGACAACCTTGCCCCATCGCCACAATTTGCCCGCACGGTTCATGACCGTTGATAAATCCCTGGTATAACGGTTTATCGGGAGCCGCCGCTGTGGCGCGGTGTTGATGATAGATATAGTGGACATCGCTTCCGCAAATCCCGGAGGATTTCATTTTAATCAGTACCTGGTTAATCCCCGGTGTCGGCACCGCAACTTCCCGCAGATCGACGGTCGAATTTCCTGGTAAATAAGCTGCCAGCATCGTTTTCATAATTCCCTCATTAACAATACGATTAATTTTCATCCCTGCCGCACCCGCGCCAGGGGCGTTAAGGTTTAGCGTTTCGCTTTACTGCTTCGCTGGGTCAGCAAGATATTCGCCAGAACCGCCACCACGATGATGACGCCGCGCACCACCTGCTGGAAAAAAGAGTTAATCCCGAGCAACACCAGACCGTTACCGATTAGCGTAATCACCAGCACACCAAGCAACGTACCGAACAAGGAACCGCGACCGCCGGAAAGTGCCGTACCGCCGACCACGACCGCAGCGATGACGTCAAACTCCAGACCGTTTGCCGCACCTGCGTTACCAGAACCGAGGCGAGCTGCCAGCAAAATGCCGGTCACCGCCGCTAATAATCCCGAAAGGGTAAAAATAAGAATGCGCACCCGACGAACGTTGATACCGCACAACTGCGCTGCCGTCGCATTACCGCCAACAGCAAAAACCGAGCGCCCGAAGGCGGTTTTGCGGCTGATGAACACAAACAGCGCAAACAACACCATCATGATCAGCGCGGATACTGGCACACCGAGAAATTGTCCCCCCAGCCAGTCCAGTACCTCGTTTTCGTCAATCGGCACTGGCAGGGCGTTAGTCATAAACAGCCCCATTCCGCGCAGGGCGCTCCACAGCCCCAGCGTGGCAACGAAACTGGGCACGTTAAACACGCCGCGCAGCACGCCGGCCAGCGTCCCCATCAGCGCGCCTAACAGCAACACCAGCAGACAAGCAATCGCCAGCGGAACGTCAAATTGCAGCAAAAATGCCAGGCACACCGAGACAAAAGCCACCATCGGTCCAACGCTGACATCAATTTCACCGGAGATAATAATCAGCGTCATCGCCCAGGCGGCGATCCCGATGGTGGCAGCATCGCGCAGCACGTTCATTTGGTTATTCAATGAGATAAAGCCAGGCGCATTCAGGGAGAAGACCAGATAAAGAATGGCGATTACCACCAGCAAACCGATCTCATTAATATGGCGACTGACAAATTGTTTGAGCGAGACGCTCTTGCCCTGCGGCAATGGTAATGACGAAGCAGACATCTTCAGGTTCCTCGGTAAAATTCATCAGTGCACAGACAGAATGGCGGACATCAGCTCATCCACATTGACCGGCGAGTGAAACTCCTGCGAGAACGTACCGTGCTGTAATAACAGGATGCGGTCGCACACCAGCGGCAACTCCTCCACTTCACTGGAGATAAACACCACGCTTTTCCCTTCGGCAGCCAGCTCGCGGACAATACGGTAAATCTGCTGTTTGGCTTCGATATCGACGCCGCGCGTTGGCTCGTCGAGCAATAAAATCTGGCTGGCGGCATAGACCCAACGACCGATCACCACTTTTTGCTGATTGCCGCCAGAAAGCGTGCCGATGGGCGTTTCGCTACTGGCGGCCTTGACCGTCATCCGCTGCATCACCTCTTCGGTCAGGCGGCGGATGGTGGACCATTGCAGCACACCGTTGGCGCTGATTTTTTGCCGATTGGTCAGTACCGTATTTTCGTCAACGCCCAGCCAGGGAATGATCCCCGCTTCTTTGCGGTTTTCTGGCGTATAGCCAATGCCGCGTTTCAGCATGTCGCCGTAATCGGGGCGCGTGATTTTCTCGCCGTTGATAACAATTTCGCCCTGTTCATACGTCTCCAGTCCAACAATCGCCTTCAGCAATTCACTGCGCCCTGCCCCCAGCAGGCCAGCAATGCCGAGCACTTCGCCACGACGCAGGGAAAAACTGATCTCCGTAAGTTTTGGTCTGTGGCGTAACGCGCGAACTTCCAGTACGGTCTGGTCCGCAATCTCCTGAGCTACAACCGGTGCAAGATCAACGTGATCGCGCCCGAGCATCAGCGACACAATATGACGGGTTGAGGTGTTTTCGAGCATCACATCGCCCGCCACCTGACCATCGCGCATGACGGTGGCACAGGAGGCAATGCGGCGGATTTCTTCCATTCGGTGGCTGACATAAATCACCGCCACGCCCAGTGCCGACATCTTTTTCACGGCGCTGATCACCAGTTCAACTTCCGTACTGGCAAGCGAACTGGTAGGTTCATCAAGAATGACCACGCGCGGCTCGCCTTTCATCACCCGCGCAATTTCCACCAGTTGCTTTTGCGCCGGGCTTAGTGTCGAAACAAGTTGTTCAGGGCTAACATCGACGCCCAGCGCCTGTAAGCAACGTTGGGCATCCTGCGCCATTTGCAGGTAATCAATCATGCCGTTGCGGCGGGGCCACTGACCGAGGCAGAGATTTTCCGCCACCGTCAGCCCCTCCACCAGACTTAATTCCTGATAAACCGCGCGTACCCCCAGTTCAGCGGCACGGCGAGTCAGCGTAGCTTCGTCGCCTTCCAGTCGCGTCTCGCCAATCCAGATATCACCGCTATCCGGACGTTCGCTACCGGTAAGCATTCGAATGAGGGTCGATTTTCCCGCACCGTTTTTGCCTAACAGCGCGCGAACTTCGCCTTTATTGAGCGTAAAGTTAACGTTATCCAGCGCAACGACGCCGGGGTAACGCTTATTTCCTGCCACCACTTTTGCTACCGGAACTGCCTCTGTTGCCGTGAACATAGGGACCTCTGCGAATCAGCGATTAGGGCAGACCATCAACGTGCGTTGCCAGCCACTGTTTACCGTCTTCCGTTTTGGTATAGAGATCGATTGGTACCTGAATCACTTTTTCACCGTCGGCTTGTTTATTGATAACCTTCAATGTTTGCGCGAAAACAGCATTGCCCATTTTCTTACCGGAAATATCCACTACCGCTTTCAGCACCTGGTTATTTTCCAGTTCCTGAGCAATTTCAGTGGTCATATCTGAACCGAAAACGGCAATTTTTCCAGCCTGATTTTGATTACGTACCGCTTTTACCGCGCCGAGTGTCGCTCCACCCGATTCCCCCATAATGGCGTTGAGATCTGGCGTGGAGATAATCAGTTTTTCACCAACAGAAATCGCTTTATCTAAAACAGTCCCTTCCTGATTAGCGACAATTTTCGCGCCGGGAACGCGGGCTTTTAATACTTCTTCAAACCCTTTACGTCGTTGCACACAAACTTCAAAGGCTTCGCAATTGATGACAGCAATTTTCGGCTGGTCAATTTTGTTGGCAATAAAATAATCTGCGGCAGCGTTACCCAGTTTTTTACCAAATTCCAGCGGATCGCCAACCAGATATGCCGAGACATATTTATCGACACCCTTTTGATTAATACAGGTGTTGTAGCAAATCACCGGAATACCCGCCTCACTGGCGCGGCGAACGGTGCGGCTACTGCCATTTTCGGACACTGCCGACAAAATAATGGCATCGACATTACGCGCCACGAGGGTATCAACAAAGGTACTTTCTTTCGAAATATCGCCCTGGGCGTTAGTTTCAATTAACTGTACCTGTACTGAAGAATCTTTTGCCGCATCCTGAACGCCCTGGCGCACTCCGGCGTAATATCCCTGGGTATCAAGGTATATTGCACCAATGGTCATTTCTTTTTCCGCAGCGTTGGCAAATAGTGTGCTACCTAATAGCGTAGCCATTAATAATAGATTACGGGTTGTTCTCATTTTTTTAGGCATAGTGCCTCCTGTAGGGTTTTTATTTACAACGGCTTATTTTAATTATTTGAGCGTGAGCGGCAGCGCGTGCCGCTCAAATATTACAGTTAATAGTGTTTAGTGAACGTAGCTAAAAATAAAAGGCATCACGGTGGTGAATAATGCCGCTTTCGGCCAGGCTGGATTAATCGCCGTCAATTCAGCGCGAGCAGATTCGTATTGCGCAATCTCGCCTAATCCCGCAGCCGCCAGCATCGCCACCATCAGACATTTTTCTTTATGTTGCTGTTGTAAATCGCCATACAGCGATAACAAGTCAGGTTGCGAGACGGCAAAGAAATCCGCTTCGATACTGGTTTTTGCCATCTCTTGTGCCCACTGTTTCATTTCACTAAACAGTTGCTGTGCGGTTTGTTGTTCGCCCAGTAATCGCAGCGCCATCCCTTGCCAGAAGAGATAATCAACCGGCTGATCGTTGTAATAACTGTGGATGTTAATGGTGCGATCGCCGGTCGCCGCCAGACGTAAACAACGCGTCGCTTCAGTTTCATCGCCCTGCGCCTTGGCGCATATCGCCTGCCAGAACCAGATGTCGTTGTCAGTTTGCCCCGGTAAACGGCCTTCGCTTAAATTCTCCGGATAATGCAACGCGGCATGAAGCAGTTCGCTGGCCTGCTGCGGCTCTCTGGCATCAAGATGCTGCCAGGCGCGTAATAACTGGTTGAGGATAAACTGGCTGGTGACCTTCCCTTCCCCACCTTCCCACGGGTGGAATTTGCGCTTGGCGAGAATGTCCGCCGCTTTGTCTGCCTGACCAGTGAGATGCCACAAATTGAGCAGTTCTGCGGTCATGTCGTCGCGTTTCAGAGCAATTTCCAGATTATTTTCCAGACGAGCCAGTCGTTTCTCCGGTGCGGCTCCGGTTAGCTTATCCAGCAAATCCCGTTCAAAAAGCAGACGAGCATCCTGCGGCGCAAGCTGATAAGCACTATCAAGATAACGCGCGGCCAGTTCATAATCATGCTGCTTATTCCATGCATGGATTGCCAGCCCACGCCAGCCGTCGGCAAACTCCGGCGACATCTCAACGCAACGTTGCCATAAGGCAATTGCTTTGCCGTAGCTGCGCTTGTTGTAGTAGAAACAGGCCAGTAAATGCCGGGCAAACCAGCACTCTTCGATACTCTCCAGCGCCGCCACTTCTTCCAGCGTATTAGGGAAACGGACAAACTGCGGGAAGACATCAATAGCTTTTGCGACCAGTTCTCCGCGTTCAGCTTTTGGCAGCAAACTGGCTTGCAGGTAAAGCGGTAGCGTGCGCTGACAGTCCAGTGCGTTCAGCATCTCTGCCGCCAGAGCGGGCATGCCCCAGTTAATCAGTTGCCCGGCGGTCATCAGGGCGTTAACGTCGCGTCCCTGACACAGACCTCGCCACTGTACGAGGGCAGATTCGCTACAACCATCGAACCAGTTCAGCCACCAAAAGGTGGCGTTCAGCGGATAATCGCGCAGCAACTTCTCTCGCTGTAAACGCGCGTTGTCCTGACGACCACTTAACACCAGCAGCAGGTTATGCAGGCAAAGCACTTCCTGATTGGTTGGGCAGGCGCGAAGACTTTGTTGGCAAAAATCCAGACCCGCGTCGAAGTGACCATTACGCGCCGCCAGCCGTGCCAGACCATAATAGCCACCGGCTTTACTGTTTCCGCTCCAGACCGCACGCCAGAAATCCTCTTCGGCTTGTTGATATTGCCCCTGACGTTCGTAAGCACTGGCGCGAATCAAACTCGCCTGTCCGCACTGCGGGTTTTTGTTCAGCACATGTGCGCGTTTCAGCGCCTGAGTGGCATACGACACCGCTTGTGGGTAATCGGCGCGGTTATATTCCAGCATTGCCAACGCCAGGTTACAGCGATAATCCAGCTGATCCAGCGCCACACCGCGCAGGTAGTAATCGAACGGTGAACGGCTGGCATGATGATATTGCTCCAGATGCTGACCGATAAACCAGGCTTCATCTGTACTAGTAATGTCTTGTGCTGCCAGTGGCGCTTTGGCGACGTCCGGCAACGGCAACTCTTGTGGCTGATGTTCCTGATAACTCAGTACGATATTGCCGTCAGTATCGGAGAGTTCAATGGTTAGTCTGTCAGGATTGATACCATGCAACACGCCCTGAATGGCGTTCGCTGGTGTCAGAGCCACGGCATCGTCGAGTAACGCGTTGCATCTGCCGATTTCGCGGATCGCCAGCCGGTATCCGTTCAACGGGGAGATGGCATACAGCCCCCACTCAATCCCCCGCTCACTACGCTGGAGTTTAATCACCGCATCGCGGGAGGCGTTTTGCACCATGCCCAGAGAATGATAAGGCAGGAAATACTGCTCGAAACGCTTCTCTTCGTAAGCATCAAGCCAGGTAAAATCGGGCTGGTTATCGGCAAAAATACCCGTCATCAGTTCGATATACGGGCCGTTATTGTCGGTCAGGCTCTTATCCCACGCCTGGCCGAATTCACTGTGTCCCCAGCTCCACTGTTTTTTACCTGGCGCGATGTGGTGGTTGGCAACGTGTAGCAAACCGCCATCTTCATCGTGACACCATGCGCCAACAAAATCGTACTGCGATTTTTCGGCCATATACGAAGTCGGCACTGGCACATTTTTATAGCGAGAAATATCCACTCCGGCGGAGTAGTCCACTTTGTAGTAAGTGCCGGTAGCGATAGGGAAAGCTGAAACAGCCCGTTTGCCGTGATCAAACACCGCCGTTACATCCGGCGGGAAAACGCTCTGATGCCCTTCGCCACCTTTCACTGCCGGGTTGGCCCACCACAAGAAATGACGCGGCGTGGCATTGCCGTTATAGACGCGGCTGGCAATCTCCAGCGCCGCCCGGTCAGGGCGTAGTGTGAAACCGGTCATCACCTGTAAACCGTGCATCGGCTCCGTTTCGCCAACCCACACAGTTTGTGCGCCGTCTTCATGGGCTTCGATGGTGAAATCAACGGGCATAAAGGTAGTCGGGCGATGGTGTTGTGGCCAGTTAAACTCAATCCCGCCCGAAATCCACGGCCCCAATAGCCCTACCAGCGCCGGTTTAATCACCTCATTGTGATAGACAAAATCGCGCTGTTTCACTTTATCCCAAGCGCGATGCACCCGACCGCCCAACTCCGGCAGGATCATCACTTTGATATAGTCGTTTGCCAGCCACACCGCTTGCCAGGATTTCAGGACTTTCTGCTCGCTCAGCGTATCGGTCACGCCGTAGGGATAAACCGCACCGGACGATCCCTGATAAACGCGATTTTCCAGGAACATAGGGTGTATATCCTGCGGACCTGTTTCATAAGTCGGGATCTCAACGCGCTCTTGCCACACTTTTACTGGAGTCATGGTGCCCTCAATATTAACAAGACATACTGAATTAAAAGATTTGTGGCAGTGTATTGAACAATCTGGCAATGTTTTCGCGGAATAATCACGCAATTAACTAAACAAGGTTTAGTGAATATGAGAGCCTGCATTAACAATCAACAGATCCGCCACCATAACAAATGCGTGATTCTGGAACTGCTGTACCGGCAAAAGCGCGCCAATAAATCAACGCTGGCCCGGCTGGCGCAAATTTCAATTCCGGCAGTCAGTAATATTTTGCAGGAACTGGAAAGCGAAAAGCGGGTGGTGAATATCGACGATGAAAGCCAGACGCGCGGGCACAGTAGCGGTACATGGCTGATCGCGCCGGAAGGTGACTGGACGCTGTGCCTGAACGTAACGCCCACCAGCATTGAGTGTCAGGTCGCTAATGCCTGTTTAAGTCCGAAAGGCGAATTTGAGTATTTTCAGATTGATGCACCGACACCGCAGGCTCTGTTGTCCGAAATCGAAAAATGCTGGCATCGCCATCGTAAACTGTGGTCAGACCGTACCATCAACCTGGCGCTGGCTATCCACGGTCAGGTTGATCCAGTGACTGGCGTGTCGCAAACCATGCCGCAAGCGCCGTGGACAACACCGGTTGAGGTGAAGTATCTGCTGGAAGAGAAGCTGGGCATTCGGGTGATGGTCGATAATGACTGCGTGATGCTGGCGCTGGCGGAGAAATGGCAAAATAATTCGCAAGGACGGGATTTCTGCGTGATCAACGTTGATTACGGTATTGGCTCGTCGTTCGTGATTAACGAGCAAATTTATCGCGGCAGTTTGTATGGTAGCGGACAGATTGGTCACACCATCGTTAATCCGGATGGCGTCGCCTGCGACTGTGGACGTTATGGCTGCCTGGAAACCGTCGCCTCGTTAAGCGCATTAAAAAAACAGGCGCGGGTATGGCTAAAATCACAACCGGTTAATACTCAGCTTGATCCTGAAAAACTGACTACCGCGCAGTTAATCGCTGCCTGGCAGAGTGGAGAACCGTGGATCACCAGCTGGGTTGACCGCAGTGCCAACGCCATTGGTTTGAGTCTGTATAACTTCCTCAATATCCTCAATATTAATCAGATTTGGCTGTATGGTCGCAGCTGCGCCTTTGGTGAGAACTGGCTTAATTCCATTATTCGCCAGACAGGATTTAACCCGTTCGACCGTGACGAAGGACCGAGCGTGAAAGCGACGCAAATTGGCTTTGGGCAATTAAGCCGCGCACAGCAGGTGCTGGGGATTGGCTATTTGTATGTTGAGGCGCAGTTACGACAGATTTGATGACGCGATAACGTAACAAGGCTTCCCTAAGGAAGCCTTGATGATCACAAACGAAAAATTACCTGATGCGCTACGCTTATCAGGTCTACACGGAGATTGCAATATCTTGAATTTGCAATAATTTGTAGGCCGGATAAGGCGTTCACGCCGCATTCGGCATGAACAACGAGCACATTGTCAGCAAATCACCGTTTCGCTTATGCGTAAACCGGATAACGTGCGCAGATGTCGAGAACTTTACCTTTGATGCGCTCGATAACGGCTTCATCATTGATGCTGTCCAGCACGTCACACATCCAGCCAGCCAGTTCTTTCGCTTCGGCTTCTTTAAAGCCACGACGTGTAATCGCCGGAGTACCCACGCGAATACCGGAGGTTACAAACGGGCTCTTCGGATCGTTCGGTACGCTGTTTTTGTTGACGGTGATGTTAGCACGGCCCAGAGCGGCGTCAGCTTCTTTACCGGTCAGGTTTTTATCAACCAGATCAACCAGGAACAGGTGGTTATCAGTACCGCCGGAAACCACTTTGTAACCGCGCTCCAGGAATACTTCTACCATCGCTTTAGCGTTTTTCGCGACCTGCTGTTGGTAAGTTTTGAACTCAGGCTCCATCGCTTCTTTCAGAGCAACCGCTTTACCAGCGATTACGTGCATCAACGGGCCGCCCTGACCACCAGGGAAAACGGCAGAGTTCAGTTTTTTGTACAGTTCTTCGCTACCGCCTTTCGCCAGGATCAGGCCGCCGCGCGGACCCGCCAGGGTTTTGTGAGTGGTGGTAGTCACTACGTGAGCATGAGGAACCGGGTTCGGGTAGACGCCAGCAGCGACCAGTCCCGCAACGTGCGCCATATCAACGAACAGGTAAGCACCGATGCTGTCAGCGATTTCACGCATTTTCGCCCAGTCAACCACGCCGGAATATGCAGAGAAGCCACCGATGATCATTTTCGGCTTGTGTTCTTTGGCTTGTTTTTCCAGATCGGCGTAGTCGATATGACCGGTAGCATCGATACCGTAAGGAACGATGTTGTACAGTTTACCGGAGAAGTTAACCGGAGAACCGTGAGTCAGGTGACCGCCATGCGCCAGGTTCATACCCAGAACGGTGTCGCCGGGTTCCAGCAGCGCGGTGTAGACCGCAAAGTTCGCCTGGGAGCCGGAGTGCGGCTGGACGTTAGCGTAGTCAGCGCCGAACAGTTCTTTCGCGCGATCGATCGCCAGTTGTTCAACGATATCAACATACTCGCAACCGCCGTAGTAGCGTTTGCCCGGATAACCTTCAGCATATTTGTTGGTCAGCTGAGAACCCTGCGCCTGCATTACGCGCGGGCTAGTGTAGTTTTCGGAGGCGATCAGTTCGATGTGCTCTTCCTGACGTACTTTTTCCTGCTCCATAGCCTGCCACAGTTCGGCATCATAATCGGCAATGTTCATTTCACGCTTTAACATCCGCATCTCCTGACTCAGCTAACAATAAAATTTTCGGCCTTTATAGGCGGTCCTGTTGGACAACGGCGAACAGTATAACCGAATCATTGTGCGATAACAGGTCTTGACAAAGGAATTTACGCAAACGATTACCTTCAGTCTGCGCAAGGCTTTGGAGAATAAAGAGCTTGCAACCGTAAACGGATTTCTTTTCAGGTTTGTGATGCAAATTTTTCACTTCATCACATTCTTCATGAAAAACACCAAAGAACCATTTACATTGCAGGGCTATTTTTTATAAGATGCATTTGAGATACATCAATTAAGATGCAAAAAAAGGAAGACCATATGCTTGACGCTCAAACCATCGCTACAGTAAAAGCCACCATCCCTTTACTGGTGGAAACAGGGCCAAAGTTAACCGCCCATTTCTACGACCGTATGTTTACTCATAACCCAGAACTCAAAGAAATTTTTAACATGAGTAACCAGCGTAATGGCGATCAACGTGAAGCCCTGTTTAACGCTATTGCCGCCTACGCCAGCAATATTGAAAACCTGCCTGCGCTGTTACCAGCGGTAGAAAAAATCGCTCAGAAACACACCAGCTTCCAGATCAAACCGGAACAATACAATATCGTCGGTGAACACCTGTTGGCGACGCTGGACGAAATGTTCAGCCCGGGCCAGGAAGTACTGGACGCGTGGGGTAAAGCCTATGGCGTACTGGCTAATGTATTTATTAATCGCGAGGCGGAAATCTATAACGAAAACGCCAGCAAAGCCGGTGGCTGGGAAGGTACTCGCGATTTCCGCATTGTAGCTAAAACACCGCGCAGCACGCTTATCACCAGTTTCGAACTTGAGCCGGTGGACGGCGGCGCAGTGGCGGAATACCGTCCAGGGCAATATCTCGGCGTCTGGCTGAAACCGGAAGGTTTCCCACATCAGGAAATTCGTCAGTACTCTTTGACGCGCAAACCGGATGGCAAAGGCTATCGTATTGCAGTGAAACGCGAAGAGGGTGGGCAGGTATCAAACTGGTTACACAATCACGCCAACGTTGGCGATGTCGTGAAACTGGTCGCTCCGGCAGGTGATTTCTTTATGGCTATCGCAGATGACACGCCGGTGACGTTAATCTCTGCCGGTGTCGGTCAAACACCAATGCTGGCAATGCTCGACACGCTGGCAAAAGCAGGTCATAGCGCTCAGGTAAACTGGTTCCATGCGGCAGAAAATGGCGATGTTCATGCCTTTGCCGATGAAGTTAAGGAACTGGGGCAAGCACTGCCACGCTTTACCGCGCACACCTGGTATCGTCAGCCGAGCGAAGCCGATCGCGCTAAAGGTCAGTTTGATAGTGAAGGTCTGATGGATTTGAGCAAACTGGAAGGTGCGTTCAGCGATCCGACAATGCAGTTCTATCTCTGCGGCCCGGTTGGCTTCATGCAGTTTGCCGCGAAACAGTTAGTGGACCTGGGTGTGAAACAGGAAAACATTCATTACGAATGCTTTGGCCCGCATAAAGTGCTGTGATTTGAGGTTGCCGGATGGAGACATCCGGCAACCCTGACGCGGTTTAAATTGCCGCGTCGTCCTCTTCGCCAGTACGGATACGAATGACCCGTGCCACGTCAAAGACGAAAATTTTACCGTCACCGATTTTGCCGGTTTGCGCCGTGCGAATAATCGTATCTACGCAGATATCGACAATGTCGTCCGGCACGACAATCTCAATTTTCACTTTCGGCAGAAAATCCACCATATACTCCGCGCCGCGATACAGCTCGGTATGGCCTTTCTGGCGGCCAAAACCTTTCACCTCGGTGACCGTCATGCCGGTAATGCCGACTTCAGCCAGTGCTTCGCGGACATCGTCCAGCTTGAAGGGTTTAATAATCGCATCAATCTTTTTCATGCTATTCCTTGAAAAGGTCGCCTGTCTTTTGATCTGCTAAACGTAACACATAACGCCAATTCATTCCTTGAAATCGTTTGCATCCAGCTCGTGTCGGGAAAGCAGTTTATAAAATTCTGTCCGGTTGCGCCCCGCCATTCTCGCCGCGTGGGTGACATTACCTTTGGTGATTTGCAGCAGCTTACGCAAGTAGTTGAGTTCAAACTGATTACGCGCCTCAACAAAGGTTGGCAGAGCCGTATTTTCGCCCTCCAGCGCCTGCTCGACTAACGCATCACTAATCACCGGAGATGATGTTAGCGCCACGCACTGTTCAATCACGTTGACCAACTGGCGCACGTTGCCCGGCCAGCTCGCGGTCATCAGGCGTTTCATTGCATCGGTGGAGAATGCGCGGACAAACGGTTTATGTCGCTCTGCCGCCTGGCGCAATAAGTGGTTTGCCAGTAGCGGAATGTCTTCTGTGCGCTCCGCCAATGCCGGAATTTTCAGACTGACAACGTTGAGGCGATAGTAGAGATCTTCACGGAATTCCCCGCGCGCCATCGCCTTTGGCAGGTCACGGTGAGTGGCGGAAATAATCCGCACGTCGATATCAATATCGCGGTTGCTGCCCAGCGGGCGCACTTTGCGCTCCTGCAACACGCGTAGCAGTTTGACCTGCAACGGTGCGGGCATGTCGCCAATCTCATCGAGAAACAGCGTACCGCCTTCCGCCGCCTGGAATAAACCTTCGCGATTGCTGACAGCGCCAGTAAACGCACCGCGCGCATGACCAAACAGCTCGGACTCCAGTA
Source organism: Escherichia sp. MOD1-EC6300 (assembly GCF_002965045.1). Classification (NCBI taxonomy): domain Bacteria; kingdom Pseudomonadati; phylum Pseudomonadota; class Gammaproteobacteria; order Enterobacterales; family Enterobacteriaceae; genus Escherichia; species Escherichia sp. MOD1-EC6300. The sequence continues at coordinate 177,052 of NZ_PTRH01000009.1, forward strand.
ATTGCTCGGGCAATGCGCCACAGTTAATAGCAATAAACGGCTTGCTGTTGCGCGGGCTGGCGTTGTGGATCGCCTGGGCAAAAATCTCTTTCCCGGTACCGCTCTGACCGTTAATCAAAACGCTAACATCTGACTGCGCCACCAGCCTCGCCTGTTCCAGCAAACGCAGCATCAGCGGGCTGCGGGTGACAATCGCCTCGCGCCAGCGTTCGTCGGTGGTTGGCGCGGATTGTTCCAGCGCATCATCAATTGCCTGATACAGCGCGTCTTTATCGACGGGCTTGGTGAGGAAACTGAACACGCCCTGCTGTGTCGCGGCAACCGCATCGGGAATGGAGCCATGCGCGGTGAGGATGATTACTGGCATACCTGGCTGCACTTTCTGGATTTCAGCAAACAGTTGCATACCATCCATTTCATCCATCCGCAGGTCGCTGATGACTAAATCTACTTTTTCACGATTCAGTATCCGCAATCCTTCAGCTCCACTTTCCGCCGTAACCACGCTATAACCTTCGCTGGTCAGACGCAGACCAAGCAGTTTCAGCAATCCTGGATCGTCATCGACCAGTAATAAATGCGCAGGTTTATGGCTCATCAGGAGTGACCTCATGGGTAGATGGCGCGGGCTTTTCACTCTCGTGCGGCGTATCCGGCGAGAAATTGCCAGCCGGTTTGCGAGTCGAGAGCTGGCGTTCAATATCGGTCAGGTTTTCCAGCTTGCGGGTAGTGAGTTCCAGTTGCTGCTGTAGAACGTGATGTTGCTGGCGTAAAGTATCCAGTTCGCTGTCGCTGGACTGCTGGAGTTTGCTGTAGCGTTGGCGCTCTTCCGCCAGTTGCAGTTGCAGCGCCTGACCTTCGCGCCAGAGTTGATACAGTGGGCGAACCTGTGCCGGGATCTCGGTACTTAACGCATCAATGCGCGCGACCAGCTGGCGGCGCTCATAAGGCGTAATTTTGGCGTCAGCGAGCAAAATCCCTTGTTTGAAGATATTTTGCCAGCTGCCGTCGTCATATTGGCGGGCTTGCTGACGCGACTGCGCAGGCATTAAACGTTCAGCACAATCCATCGCCCGCAGCCAGTAAAGCGGATTGGTTTCGGTTGACTTACCTTGCAGTGCCCAGATGTCGCTGCATTCAGTAGAAAGATAGTCAGCCAGTTGATAAACCGGAATTTTTTCTTCTGCTGGCGCATCAATAGCTGGCTTATTGTGACTCTGCACGCAACCCAGCAATGCCAGACATGGCAGCCCTGCCAGCCATAGCCGTCGGGGCAATAATCGTTGAAAAATGTGTCGCATATTCACCAGACTTAAAACCTATCCCAGTGGGCGTAATTGTTGCAGGCAGTTTGGACATGGACAGCGCGGAGAAACCGGAGCGTACACGTAGTACGTAAGGATTTCGAGCACTGCACGAGGCCAAACTGGCAAATAAAATAGCCTGATGGGATAGGCTCTTAACATTATTTCGTGTTTTTCGACGACGGTAATTCAATGCGGAAGCAAACCTCTTGCCCGCTCTCGTCGACCAGATACAGTTCCCCCTGCATACGGCGAATACAATCCCTGGCAATGCTTAATCCCAGACCGCTGCCCTTCACCGCCCCTTTTCGCTGGTGGCTTCCCTGAAAAAAGGGTTCGAAGATCATGGCGCGTTCCTCTTGCGGAATGGGTGTGCCTGTATTGATGACATCAATATAAACCCGCGCGCCATGTAAACTGCTGCGAAGGCAAATGTTACCGGATTCAGCCCCGTAGTGCACCGCATTGGAGTAAAGATTATCCAGTACGCTCATCAGCAGCATTGGCTCCGCCAGGCAAGCAGTTGCTTTGAGATCGACGTCGGTATGCATCATTTTAGCCCGTGCGGGCAGGCTATGAGCAGAAACCACCATTTCCACCAGCGGTGCCAACTCTACACTCTCCAGTTCCACCGCGCCGTCCGCCTGTTTACGGTTGTAATCAAGCAGTTGTTCGATCAGTTTTTGCAAATTGCGGCTGCTGCTATCAAGGATGCTCACCACCTCTTTTTGCTCGGGCGTAAGCGGCCCGACAACCTGGTCAGCCAGTAATTCAGTGCCCTCGCGCATACTCGCCAGCGGGGTTTTTAATTCATGAGATAAATGTCTTAAGAATTGATGGCGCTGGGATTCCAGCCATGACAGGCGCTCACTTAACCAAAGAATACGTTGCCCAACCGAGCGTAACTCACTCGGGCCACTGAACGAAACGCTATTGCCCAGAGAACGCCCTTCCCCCAGACGGTTGATCATCCGTTCAATATTTTTTACCGGGCCGATAATCATCCGCGTGAAGAGCAGTACCATCACCAGACTTACCAGAAATAACACCAGCGATTGCCAACCAAAATATTGCCCACGTTCGGCGATTTCACGCTGAAGCTGCTGCCCACGAGAGAACACCACTGTGCGCGTGGCCTGTACCATTTCGGTATTGGCGCTGGCAAAGGCTTCCAGACGCGCGGCGGCGGCAGCATCGGGACCGCTGTTGTTACACTGAAGTTGAGCCAGATTGTTCAAGTCCTGACGCAATGCCTGGTAAAGTTTATCGTCCGGCAGTACGCCTGCGTGGGCATCGAGCATTTCGCTATAACGCTTGCGCTGGCTTTGATAAACCTTCGCCAGGGTTGGGTCATCCAGCACGCAATACTGACGGTAGCTACGCTCCATCTCCAGCGCCGCGTTGGTCATCGCTTCACTGCGCCGGGCATCAATAAGCGTAGTACGGTTAACCAGCGCCGCCTGATCGCTAAGCGCATTCAGGCTTTGCCAGGCTTGCCATGCCAGCGCCAACAGGGGTAGCAGAATCAGCAAAAATGCCAGCATTACCAGTTGTCGTAATGAGCGGGGAAAAACGGGCCAGCGTTTCAAGGTGTTACTCTCGTCAGACGCGAATAGCCTGATGCTAACCGAGGGGAAGTTCAGATACAACAAAGCCGGGAATGACCCGGCTTTGTTATGGAATAAGGCGGTGCCTAACTCGACGTTTCGCCCGAGGGTTGATATAGCTAAGCTGATATCAGAAGTTGGACGGCAGGCACCTTGTTGTGCGTCATTCGAATTTTATGTAGCACGTCCCGAAGGGGCTGACATAAGTCGGTGAATGAGCCACTGATGACTATTATGCAGTAACTGTGCCAATAAATAAAATAGTTTGGTAACGTACTGATTATACGTTGTTTTGATGGATTTATGACTTCTTCGCTATTTGGCTGTAAATCAGCCATTGTGTCGCTAAAAAGAGACACCTTAAGATAAATTTATTAGATCCAAATAAAATCAATCAATTAAATGTCGCCAAAAAGCGACACGGTAAACCACCCATTGTCGTGATTTACAGACACAAAAAAAGCTCCCGGAGCTGGGAGCTTATGATAGTGGTCGGCGTTTAATGCCGGATGCGGCGTGAATGCCACATCCGGGCAGCAAAACCAATAGTTTTACGACTTACCCCAACTGCTTACGCGCATTGCGGAAAATACGCATCCATGGGCCATCCTCGCCCCAGTTTTCCGGATACCAGGAGTTACTGACAGTACGGAAAACACGTTCCGGGTGCGGCATCATAATGGTGACTCGACCACTTTCAGTCGTGACCGCCGTAATACCATTCGGAGAACCGTTCGGGTTAGCCGGGTAGGTTTCGGTGACTTTACCAAAGTTATCGACATAGCGCAGTGCCACCAGCCCTTTGCTTTCCAGTGCCGCCAGATGCGCCGCATCGCGCACTTCCACGCGCCCTTCGCCGTGAGAGACAGCAATCGGCATCTGCGAACCCACCATCCCTTGCAACAGCAGAGACGGGCTTTGGGTCACTTCTACCAGGCTGAAACGCGCTTCAAAGCGATCGGAGGTGTTACGCACGAAACGTGGCCACAACTCGCTACCTGGGATCAGTTCGCGTAGGTTAGACATCATCTGGCAACCGTTACATACCCCCAGCGCCAGCGTTTGCGGACGGTGGAAGAAGGTTGCAAACTCATCGTGTACACGGTCATTGAACAGGATAGACTTCGCCCAACCTTCACCAGCCCCCAGCACGTCACCGTAGGAGAATCCGCCGCACGCTACCAGAGCGTGGAAATCCTCCAGGCCCGTGCGTCCAGCCAGCAGGTCGCTCATATGCACATCGATTGCATCGAAGCCTGCACGGTGGAAAGCTGCCGCCATTTCAACATGCGAGTTCACCCCCTGCTCACGCAGCACGGCAACTTTCGGACGCGCACCGGTGGCAATATACGGTGCTGCCACATCTTCGTTGATATCAAACGACAGTTTCACATTCAGGCCCGGATCGGCGTCGTTAGATTTCGCCTGATGTTCCTGATCGGCACACTCCGGATTGTCACGCAGGCGCTGCATCTGCCAGGTAGTTTCTGCCCACCAGACACGCAACGTGGTGCGGCTTTCGCTGAATACAGTCTGCCCGTTGGCGGTAATTACAAAACGGTCACCGGAAACCGCCTGCCCAACATAATGGACGCAATCAGCAAGCCCATGCTGTGCCAGTACCGCTTCAACTGCTTCACGGTCAGCGGCTCGAACCTGAATCACCGCACCCAGTTCTTCGTTAAACAACGCCGCCAGGCGATCGTCACCCAGAGTGGCGATATCCGCTTCAATACCGCAATGACCGGCAAACGCCATTTCCGCCAGCGTCACCAGCAGGCCACCGTCAGAGCGGTCGTGGTACGCGAGCAGCTTACGCTGTGCAACCAGTGCCTGAATCGCGTCATAGAAACCTTTCAGTTGCGCGAAGTCGCGCACATCAGCAGGCTTGTCGCCAAGCTGACGATAAACCTGCGCCAGCGCCGTTGCGCCCAGCGCGTTATTGCCTTTGCCTAAATCAATCAGCAGCAGTGCGTTATCTTCGGTAGAAAGCTGCGGCGTGATGGTGTGACGTACATCTTCCACGCGGGCAAATGCAGAAATCACCAGCGAAAGCGGCGAGGTCATTTCGCGCTCTTCGCTACCTTCCTGCCAGCGGGTTTTCATCGACATGGAGTCTTTACCCACCGGAATCGTCAGGCCCAGCGCCGGACAAAGCTCTTCGCCCACCGCTTTAACGGCTTCATACAGGCCTGCATCTTCACCAGGGTGGCCTGCCGCCGCCATCCAGTTGGCGGAAAGTTTAATGCGTTTGATATCGCCAATCTGCGTTGCGGCAATATTGGTTAACGCTTCACCGACCGCCAGACGGGCAGAGGCGGCGAAATCCAGCAGTGCAACCGGCGCACGTTCGCCAATTGCCATCGCTTCGCCGTAGTAGCTGTCGAGGCTGGCGGTAGTGACCGCGCAGTTAGCGACCGGCACCTGCCACGGCCCCACCATCTGATCGCGCGCCACCATACCGGTTACGCTGCGGTCGCCAATGGTCACCAGGAAGGTTTTTTCCGCCACAGTCGGCAGATGCAGCACACGTTTCACCGCGTCTGCAATGGTGATCCCTTCACGGGCCAGCGCGTCGCCTTTCGCTTTCAGCGTTTGCACATCGCGGGTCATCTTCGGCGTTTTACCAAGCAGGACGTCCAGCGGCAGATCGATCGGCTGATTATCAAAATGACGATCGTGCAGAGAAAGATGCAGTTCTTCGGTCGCTTCACCAATCACCGCGTAGGGCGCGCGTTCACGCTTACACAGTTCGTCAAACAGCGGTAACTGATCGGCAGCAACCGCCAGCACGTAGCGTTCCTGGGATTCGTTACACCAGATTTCCAGCGGGCTCATGCCCGGTTCGTCGCTCAGAATATCGCGCAGTTCGAATTTACCGCCGCGTCCGCCGTCGCTCACCAGCTCCGGCATGGCATTAGAAAGACCGCCTGCGCCGACGTCGTGGATAAACAGAATTGGGTTAGCATCACCAAGCTGCCAGCAACGGTCGATCACTTCCTGACAGCGACGCTCCATCTCCGGGTTATCGCGCTGTACGGAAGCAAAGTCGAGGTCGGCATCAGACTGACCAGACGCCATGGAAGACGCCGCGCCGCCGCCAAGACCGATGTTCATTGCCGGGCCGCCGAGAACGACCAGTTTCGCACCGACGTTGATCTCACCTTTTTGTACGTGATCGGCGCGAATGTTGCCGATCCCACCCGCCAGCATGATCGGTTTGTGATACCCGCGCAGCTCTTCGCCGTTGTGGCTGTTCACTTTTTCTTCATAGGTACGGAAGTAGCCGTTCAGTGCCGGACGACCAAATTCGTTGTTAAATGCCGCGCCGCCCAGCGGACCTTCTGTCATGATGTCCAGCGCGGTGACAATGCGCTCAGGCTTACCGAAATCTTCTTCCCACGGTTGTTCAAAGCCAGGAATACGCAGGTTGGATACGGAGAAACCGACCAGGCCAGCTTTCGGCTTCGCGCCGCGGCCGGTGGCACCTTCATCGCGGATTTCACCGCCGGAACCGGTAGCTGCGCCCGGCCACGGAGAAATCGCCGTTGGGTGGTTGTGGGTTTCGACTTTCATCAGAATGTGCGCCGGTTCCTGATGGAAATCGTAGCGGCCCGTTTCGTGGTCAGCAAAGTAGCGGCCCACTTCAGAACCTTCCATTACGGCGGCGTTATCTTTATAAGCAGAAAGAACGTGATCCGGCGTGGTTTCGAAGGTGTTTTTGATCATCTTGAACAGCGATTTCGGCTGTTGTTCTCCGTCGATAATCCAGTCGGCGTTAAAAATTTTGTGGCGGCAGTGCTCAGAATTCGCCTGGGCGAACATATACAGCTCGATGTCGTTCGGGTTACGACCCAGCTTTGTGAACGCATCCTGCAGATAGTCAATTTCATCTTCCGCCAGTGCCAGGCCAAGACGCAGGTTAGCGTCGATTAGCGCCTGACGGCCCTGCCCCAGCAAATCAACGCTGGTGACCGGAGTCGGTTGATGGTGTGCAAACAGCTGCTCTGCATCATCTAAAGCAGAAAAGACTGTTTCCATCATGCGGTCGTGCAGTTCAGCGGTCACCTGCTGCCATTGTTGATGGGTCAGCGTACCGGCTTCTATATAGTAAGCAACGCCGCGCTCAAGGCGGTTTACCTGTTGCAGCCCGCAGTTATGGGCGATATCGGTCGCTTTCGAAGACCAGGGAGAGATGGTACCAGGACGCGGAGTCACCAGCAGGAGTTTGCCTTGCGGGGCGTGGCTGGCGAGTGCCGGGCCATATTTCAGCAGGCGTTCAAGTTGTGCGTGCTCATCATCGTTTAACGGCGCATTGAGGTCAGCAAAATGGACATACTCGGCGTAAATATTGTGAACCGGGAGCCTGGCAGCCTGAAAACGTGCCAGCAGTTTGTTGATTCGGAATGCCGACAATGCAGGCGAACCACGCAGAATTTCCATCATAAGTCTCTCGTCTTCTAAGCTTTCGGTGTACCCAAGGGGGGGAAACGGGCGTCATTATAAAGAATCTGATGCGCTGACGAAACCGTTTGCGTGGAAATAAAATCACCATCGTGAATTAGCAACGCGTGCCGCCAATGGCTGTAATAAGTTGCCAACTGGCGCTGGTTTACGCAAAATGCCGCTCATTTATGAGTAAACCTTTCACTATTATTACGTTTTTTCAAGCTAGGATGCGCACGACACAGAGAATTAACTAATTGAAAAAATTAAAGATTAATTATCTGTTCATCGGCATTCTGGCACTGCTGCTCGCGGTCGCTCTCTGGCCATCCATTCCCTGGTTTGGTAAAGCCGACAACCGTATCGCCGCCATTCAAGCGCGGGGAGAGTTGCGTGTGAGCACTATTCATACCCCACTGACTTATAACGAAATCAACGGGAAACCTTTTGGCCTGGATTACGAACTGGCGAAACAGTTTGCCGAGTACCTCGGCGTAAAACTGAAAGTGACCGTGCGGCAGAATATCAGCCAGCTGTTTGACGACCTCGATAACGGCAACGCCGATCTGCTGGCTGCAGGACTGGTTTATAACAGTGAGCGGGTAAAAAATTATCAGCCTGGCCCTACCTACTATTCCGTGTCACAACAACTGGTTTATAAAGTGGGTCAGTATCGCCCGCGTACGCTGGGCAATCTGACAGCGGAGCAACTTACCATCGCACCAGGCCATGTGGTGGTTAACGATCTCCAGACCCTGAAAGAAACAAAATTCCCGGAATTAAGCTGGAAGGTAGACGACAAAAAAGGCTCAGCAGAATTAATGGAAGATGTCATCGAAGGAAAACTCGATTACACCATTGCTGATTCTGTCGCCATCAGCCTGTTTCAGCGCGTTCACCCGGAACTCGCTGTAGCGCTTGATATCACCGACGAACAGCCGGTGACCTGGTTTAGCCGATTAGATGGCGATAATACCCTTTCTGCCGCTCTGCTCGACTTCTTCAACGAAATGAATGAAGACGGTACGCTGGCACGCATTGAAGAGAAATACCTGGGGCATGGCGATGATTTTGATTACGTCGATACGCGCACGTTTTTACGCGCCGTCGATACCGTACTGCCGCAGTTGAAACCGCTGTTTGAGAAGTACGCCGAAGAAATTGACTGGCGTTTGCTGGCCGCTATTGCTTATCAGGAATCGCACTGGGATGCACAGGCCACTTCCCCGACGGGTGTGCGTGGCATGATGATGTTAACCAAAAATACCGCGCAAAGCCTCGGCATTACGGATCGTACCGATGCCGAACAGAGCATCAGCGGCGGTGTGCGTTATTTGCAGGATATGATGAGTAAAGTGCCGGAAAGTGTGCCGGAGAACGAACGGATCTGGTTTGCCCTCGCCGCGTACAATATGGGCTATGCGCATATGCTGGATGCCCGCGCCCTGACGGCAAAAACTAAAGGTAATCCTGACAGTTGGGCTGACGTGAAACAGCGCCTGCCTTTACTTAGCCAGAAACCCTATTACAGCAAGCTGACTTACGGCTACGCACGTGGGCATGAAGCCTACGCTTATGTCGAAAATATTCGTAAGTATCAGATTAGCCTGGTGGGGTATCTGCAAGAGAAAGAGAAGCAGGCTACAGAAGCGGCGATACAACTGGCGCAGGATTATCCGGCAGTATCGCCAACGGAGCTGGGCAAAGAGAAATTTCCTTTTCTCTCGTTTCTTTCCCAGTCGTCATCAAACTATTTGACCCACTCTCCCTCTCTGCTGTTTTCCAGGAAAGGGAGTGAAGAGAAACAAAATTAATCCGTCGAGGATTGCGCTTTTTTCTGCGCTTTAATTTCCTGTCGGCGCATGCGAAAGAAGTCACTGAGCAACGCCGCGCACTCATCCGCCAGTATTCCTTCTGTAATTTCCACTCGGTGATTCATACCCGGATGGTGCAGCACATCCATTAAAGATCCCGCAGCGCCCGTTTTCGCATCACGCGCACCAAAGACCACGCGACCAATTCGACTGTGGATCATTGCTCCGGCACACATCACACATGGCTCAAGCGTGACATACAACGTGGCGTCGATCAGACGATAATTTTGCATCACCAGACCGCCCTGCCGCAGGGCCATGATTTCTGCATGTGCGGTGGGATCATGTCGACCAATCGGACGGTTCCAGCCTTCGCCGATTACCCGATTGTTATGCACTAATACCGCGCCGACCGGTACTTCCCGCTCATCCCAGGCACGCTTCGCCAGCGTCATTGCATGACGCATCCAGTATTCGTGGCTAAATTCGACTTCAGACAAAAAGAAAACTCCGGTTATAAAAGCGCGGCGCATTATACACGTACGCTATGCTTTACTCTATTCCAGTTGCTGGAGTTCACCACGCGGGGTTACCCGCCAGCGATGCTGGCAGAAATAAAGCAGCGGGTTGTCCTGATTACTGTCGCTATAGCCACTGTACAGCCGCAGCGGCGTGCCAATTTTGCGCTCCAGTTGTGCGACCTTTTCATGTCCCAGACAACGCATCGTCAATATCCAACCGCCATAACCCCGCTGGATCTTACTGGCAATAAGATTAACCCGCGGCAACCAGGGCGTATCATAATAAACCGCTTCAACCAGCGGCTGCGGAGAGCCTGTGATCAACCAAATATCCGCATCGGAACTTAACAGGTAGGTAGTCAAACGCTCCTGGACAAGCGGAAAAGCTGTAACATTGTCGCGAAACCAGTGCACAAAATCGGCCTGCAACGCCTGTAAACGCGCTTCACTGTGACCAAAAGTGCATCCCCAAAGAAGCAGACTCATCGGCCAGCGTGCTGCACGACCTTTTATCAATAACGCGATGGCAATGACCGGCAACAACGGCAGGACAAGTAATGCATTCAGCGGTTGGCGACGCAGTAAATAACGCATAAAACTGCCGAACATATCCTGCTGATGCAATGTTCCATCTAAGTCAAAAAACACCACACGACGCTCGTGAGTTGCCAAACCATACTCCTCTGGACTGAAACATCCTGATTAATCTTCGCTACTACATAGCCTAACAGATAGATCATCACTTTTCCGGCAACAATCGACTGCATCATGGCTATCTGGAATTTTTAATTCATGGCAATTAGCAGCAATGGAATATAAAATTCACTCGCGTGTGTTTCATATTGCCTGTTGTCGCCATAATTTCATCGCGAGGAAAGATATGAACGGCTTACTTCGTATCCGTCAGCGTTACCAGGGGCTTGCCCAGAGTGATAAAAAACTGGCGGACTATTTGCTACTACAACCTGATACGGCGCGCCATTTAAGCTCTCAGCAACTGGCCAACGAAGCCGGAGTCAGTCAGTCCAGCGTCGTGAAGTTCGCGCAAAAACTCGGCTATAAAGGTTTTCCGGCATTGAAGTTGGCGTTGAGTGAAGCGCTGGCAAGCCAGCCGGAATCCCCTTCTGTGCCCATTCATAACCAAATCCGTGGTGATGATCCGTTACGGCTGGTCGGCGAAAAACTGATTAAAGAAAATACTGCCGCCATGTACGCAACGCTAAACGTTAATAGTGAAGAGAAACTGCATGAAGGCGTGGCAATGTTGCGCTCTGCGCGGCGGATAATTCTGACCGGTATTGGCGCTTCGGGTCTGGTGGCGCAAAACTTTGCCTGGAAGCTGATGAAGATTGGCTTCAATGCCGCCGCAGTGCGCGATATGCATGCGCTACTCGCCACAGTCCAGGCGTCGTCCCCTGACGATCTGTTATTAGCCATTTCCTACACTGGTGTACGACGCGAGTTAAACCTGGCGGCAGATGAGATGCTGCGAGTGGGCGGAAAAGTGATGGCAATTACCGGCTTTACTCCCAATGCCCTGCAACAACGCGCTTCTCACTGCCTGTATACCATTGCCGAAGAACAAGCGACAAACAGTGCTGCAATCTCTGCTTGTCACGCTCAGGGAATGTTAACGGATTTACTGTTCATTGCGCTGATTCAGCAGGATCTGGAACTGGCACCAGAACGTATTCGTCATAGTGAAGCGCTGGTGAAAAAACTGGTTTGAGTAAAGAATGCGCGTATAATGCCCGCCCGGTTTGTGTTGTTTTGAGAGTTTCCTTATGGCGCTGTTAATCACTAAAAAATGCATCAATTGTGATATGTGTGAACCCGAATGCCCGAATGAGGCGATTTCGATGGGTGAACATATCTACGAGATTAACAGCGATAAGTGTACCGAATGCGTAGGCCACTACGAGACGCCCACCTGCCAGAAGGTGTGCCCGATCCCCAATACCATTGTGAAGGATCCACAACATGTCGAGACGGAAGAACAGTTGTGGGATAAATTTGTGCTAATGCACCACGCGGATAAGATTTAATATTTTGCTCTATGAGCAGGATATTGCTTATTTGCTCGTATAAAAGCGAAAGTTACATATTCATTTCCATGATGTCATTAATGAATATATTCATTAAATGAATTCCGATAATATATACGCCGACACTTACGTCTAATTATTAAAGGCGCGCCTGGCTGGTTAACCTGACGCGCCTTAAGTACGTTTCCTGGTGTTACAAGAACAGAAGGATCAGCTGTAAAACAGCAATGACGACTTTAATGACCCGTTTAATCAGGTATCGGCAATCAGTCATTCGTTTTTCCTTAAACAAGGAATGCAGCCGTTCAGATTAGCCCTTACATCTCCCCAAAACTGAACGTGCGAGTTATTGGAATCGAGTGCCGCACTCCACACCAGAGCTTTGACGACACCACTCGTTTCAATGGGGGAATTCAGTGGCATGGCGTAGAACACAGCAAAATATCCAATAACGACGCCGATTCTAATGTACTTATCAAAAAGCGGTCACGTTAATCTTTTCATCAATATCGATTTCTTCGTAAAGGCTCGAGTTTTTATGCTAAAGATTGCAAGTTGCTTGTACAGGATAACTAAATTGATCCATAATCATTTTTGTTGGAATCGTGTGCTGCACAAAATTAAAGTTGTAAAGTAAAACCCCCGTTCCTTACCAGTTCGGGGGTTTTACTTTTTAAAGAGAACGATATTATTTTAACTTTCGATAATTACCGTGGCACAAGCATAGTGGCGCTCATCTGCCAGCGTTACATGCATATTTACAACGCCGAGCTTTTCCGCCAGTTTTAATGCCTCGCCCCACAGTCGCAGCCGTGGCTTACCAAGCTCATCGTTAAATACTTCAAACTGATTAAACGCCAGACCATTGCGGATCCCGGTGCCAAACGCTTTTGCTGCGGCTTCTTTTACGGCAAAGCGTTTCGCCAGAAAACGCACCGGCTGGTGGTGCGTTTTCCAGATTTCCCATTCGTTATCGCTTAATACGCGACGTGCCAGGCGCTCACCGGATCGGGCGATCACCGCTTCTATGCGAGCGATCTCCACGATATCCGTGCCTAAACCTAATATTGCCATTAGCCACGCGCTTCCAGCATCAAACGCTTCATTTCTGCCACCGCATCTTTCAGTCCGGTCATCACTGCACGACCAATAATGGCATGACCGATATTCAGTTCGTGCATCTCAGGAATGGCGGCAATGGCTTTCACGTTGTGATAGGTCAGACCGTGTCCGGCGTTAACTTTCAGACCGAGGCTTGCCGCAAAGGTCGCGGCTTTCGTAATGCGCGCCAGCTCTTGCGCCTGTTCGGCGTCAGTTTTGGCATCGGCATAGCAACCGGTGTGGATCTCAATAAACGGTGCGCCAACCTCTGCCGCGGCTTTGATCTGCTCTTCATCGGCGTCGATAAACAGAGAAACCTGAATCCCGGCATCCGCCAGACGTTTACAGGCATCGCGCATTTTGTCACGCTGCCCTGCGACGTCCAGGCCACCTTCGGTTGTGACTTCCTGGCGCTTTTCAGGTACCAGGCAGCAAAAATGCGGCTTTATTTCAACGGCGATCGCCAGCATCTCTTCGGTCACCGCCATCTCCAGATTCATGCGGGTATCCAGCGTCTGACGCAGGATGCGCACGTCGCGGTCGGTAATGTGGCGACGATCTTCACGTAGATGCACGGTAATGCCATCCGCCCCCGCCTGCTCAGCAATAAACGCCGCCTGCACCGGATCCGGGTAAGCAGTACCACGTGCGTTACGCAGCGTTGCAATATGGTCAATGTTGACGCCTAACAGTAATTCAGCCATGACAATCCTCATCATTCATAATGTGTTTTCACCGTTCGCTTAGGCATAAACTGCCGGAACAGTTCCCTGCTCTTTAATGGTTTACCGCCAAGATACGGCTTTAGCGCCATGCGGGTAAAGCGTTTCGCGGCGCGCAGTGTGTCTGCGTCAGGAAATTCCCGCGCGTTTAACGCTTTTAACTGCCTTCCGGTGAACGTTTTATTATCGATAACGACACTTGCGATAAACCCTTTTTCTTCGCGATAACGATACGTCATGGTGTCATCTACCGGCTCGCCGCTACCCGCACAATGGGTAAAATTGACGCCATAGCCCAGATGCCCGAGCAGTGCCAGTTCAAAGCGGCGCAGCGCGGGTTCTGGCGTACCAGTGGCACCTGCAAGAGACTGAATGCAGTGCAAGTAATCGAAAAAGAGTTCAGAGAAGCGCGTCTCGTATTCCAGCACGCGGGAGAGAAGTTCGTTAATGTACAAACCACTGTAAAGGGTGATACCGCTTAATGGCAGCGCCAGCGAGACAGCTTCAGCACTGCGCAGCGTTTTGACTTCGCCACGCCCGCCAAAACGTAGCAAGAGAGGAGTGAAGGGCTGTAATGCACCTTTCAGAGTAGAGCGTTTAGAGCGTGCGCCTTTGGCAACCAGACGCACGCGACCCGATTCCTCCGTGAAGACGTCCAGCATCAGGCTGGTTTCGCTCCACGGGCGACTATGCAATACGAATGCGCGCTGCCAGCCTTCCATCATACTCGTCGCCTTTCAAGTTGCAGGTGCCTTGGCTGCACCCGTTCACCCTGGTCACTTACTTTAGTAAGCTCCCAGGGATTCACGGTCTTGCCGCCTTCCTGCACCTCGAAAGTCATAGAGTATGCTAATTAAAGATCGTCAACGTAACCGAGACTGCGCAGTGCGCGTTCGTCGTCGGCCCAACCGGATTTCACTTTTACCCACAGCTCAAGGTGAACAGGCGCTTCGAACATTTCCTGCATGTCTTTACGCGCTTCAATTCCGATGGTTTTAATCTTGGCCCCTTTGTTGCCAATAACCATCTTCTTCTGCCCTTCACGCTCAACGAGAATCAAACCGTTGATATCATAACCACCGCGTTCGTTAGAGACGAAACGTTCGATCTCCACGGTCACGGAATATGGCAGTTCAGCACCGAGGAAACGCATCAGTTTTTCGCGGATGATTTCAGACGCCATAAAACGCTGTGAGCGATCGGTGATGTAATCTTCCGGGAAGTGATGGGTCGCTTCAGGCAGATGCTTACGCACGATTGCCGCGATAGTGTCGACATTCAGCCCGGTTTCGGCAGAGATCGGCACGATATCGAGGAAGTTCATCTGGCTTGCCAGGAACTGTAAATGCGGCAGCAGATCGGCTTTTTCCTGCACGTTATCCACTTTGTTCACCGCGAGGATTACCGGCGCTTTGCCATCGCGCAGTTTGTTGAGCACCATTTCATCGTCCGGCGTCCAGCGGGTGCCTTCAACGACAAAAATCACCAGCTCAACGTCGCCAATGGAACTGCTCGCCGCTTTGTTCATCAGGCGGTTAATGGCGCGTTTTTCTTCCATATGCAGGCCTGGGGTATCGACGTAGATCGCCTGATACGCGCCTTCAGTATGGATCCCCACAATGCGGTGACGAGTTGTCTGCGCCTTGCGGGAGGTGATGGAGATTTTCTGCCCCAACAATTTATTCAACAATGTGGATTTGCCAACGTTCGGACGTCCGACGATAGCAATAAATCCGCAGTAACTTTTATCGTTGCTCATTCCAGCTCCAGTTTTTTCAACGCCTGTTCGGCGGCAGCCTGCTCAGCCTTACGACGGCTTGAACCTGTGCCAACCACCGGTTCACTCAGGCCGCTGACCTGGCAGTGGATAGTAAATTCCTGATCGTGCGCTTCGCCACGTACCTGAACTACCAGATAAGTCGGCAGCGGCAGATGGCGACCCTGCAAATATTCCTGCAGACGCGTTTTCGGATCTTTTTGTTTGTCGCCCGGGCTAATTTCGTCCAGACGGGTTTGATACCAGTTGAGGATTAATTTCTCGACGGTTTGAATATCACTGTCGAGGAATACGCCACCAATTAATGCTTCGACGGTGTCGGCGAGAATTGACTCACGACGAAATCCACCGCTTTTAAGTTCACCTGGCCCTAAACGTAAGCACTCGCCTAACTCAAATTCGCGCGCCAGTTCAGCCAGCGTATTGCCACGGACCAGTGTGGCGCGCATCCGGCTCATATCGCCTTCATCCACGCGAGGGAAACGGTGATAAAGCGCATTGGCGATAACGTAGCTCAGAATAGAGTCGCCTAAAAATTCTAAACGCTCGTTATGTTTGCTGCTGGCACTACGATGAGTTAATGCCTGCTGCAACAGTTCCTGATGATTAAAAGTGTAGCCCAGCTTCCTTTGAAGCCGATTAATTACGATGGGGTTCATGCGATACCAATAAATAAATGCGTCAACAATTCAGCACACGAAACAGACCTGATATACATGGCTCTGCTAACTGCTTCGCTGCAGTTTCAGTTTACCGGTATATGGGGACCAACGCTGTTTCGTGTGCCGTGGCAACCTGGAGGTGCCAACCTTAAACTTCGGGGGAATATTCTATACACAACGACGGGGGATGTCGTTAGCCACGGGGGATTTATCTCATAAATAATTCACGTTGTCGCCATAACGGCGACAACGTGAACGAAGATAAGCTATTAATGGATGCCGCCAATACGACTTAAGCGCACACCAGTCGGCCATTCGCCTTCTTGCTTATCGAAACTCATCCAGATAGCCGTTGCCCGACCTACCAAATTCGCTTCCGGCACAAAGCCCCAGTAACGGCTGTCCGCGCTGTTGTCACGGTTGTCACCCATCATGAAGTATTGGCCCGGTGGAACAATCCAGGTTGCCAGTTGTTGCCCTGGCTGCTGGTAATACATCCCCACCTGATCCTGCGCAATCGGCACTGTCAGAATACGGTGCGTCACATCACCCAGAGTCTCTTTACGCTCGGAAAGACGAATTCCATTTTCTTTGGTTTCGTTTTTCGGCACTTCAAAGAATCCGCTGGTTGCTTCCCCACCATTACGGCGCGAGAAGGTCTGAACGAAATCGCTCGGTTCCACGTTTGAGTAGGTGACCGGCAGCGCGTTTTCACACGCCTGACCGGAACTGCATCCCGGCTGAATCGTCAGCTCTTTTGAAACCGGATCGTAAGTGACTTTATCGCCCGGTAAACCCACCGCACGCTTGATGTAATCAAGCTTTGGATCTTCCGGGTATTTAAAGACCACGATATCGCCACGTTTCGGATGACCGGTTTCGATCAGCGTTTTCTGGTAGATAGGATCTTTAATGCCGTAAGCAAACTTTTCTACCAGAATAAAGTCACCGATTAACAGAGTCGGCATCATCGAACCTGACGGGATCTGGAACGGTTCATAAATAAACGAACGCACAATCAATACAATAGCCAGTACCGGAAAAACAGAAGCCCCGGTTTCCAGCCAGCCAGGCTTCGGCGCAACTTTTTTCAGCGTTGCTTTATCCAGTGAGTCACCAGCAGCCGCTTGAGCCGCTGCCTGACGTTCCCGTCGCTTAGGTGCGAAAAAGAATTTATCCACGCACCATAAAATGCCCGTCACCAGTGTGGCAATCACCAGAATGAGGGCAAACATATTCGCCATGCCAACTCCTAAGGGTTATTTGTTGTCTTTGCCGACGTGCAGAATGGCGAGGAACGCTTCCTGCGGCAGCTCGACGTTACCGATCTGCTTCATGCGTTTCTTACCTTCTTTCTGCTTCTGCAGCAGCTTTTTCTTACGGCTGATATCGCCACCATAACATTTAGCCAGTACGTTTTTACGCAGCTGTTTCACGGTGGAGCGCGCAATGATGTGCGTACCAATCGCTGCCTGAATGGCGATATCAAACTGCTGGCGTGGGATCAGATCTTTCATCTTTTCCACCAGCTCGCGACCACGGTTTTGCGAATTATCACGGTGGGTGATCAGCGCCAGCGCATCAACACGTTCACCGTTGATTAATACGTCTACACGTACCATGTCGGACGCCTGGAAGCGTTTGAAGTTGTAATCCAGAGACGCATAACCACGAGAGGTAGATTTCAGGCGATCGAAGAAGTCGAGCACCACTTCAGCCATCGGGATCTCGTAGGTCAACGCCACCTGGTTACCGTGGTAAACCATGTTGGTTTGTACGCCACGTTTTTCTACGCACAGCGTAATAACGTTACCGAGATATGCCTGCGGCAATAGCATGTGACACTCTGCAATCGGCTCGCGCAGTTCGTAGATGTTATTTACCGCTGGCAGCTTCGATGGGCTGTCGACGTAAATAACTTCTCTTGACGTAGTTTCAACTTCATACACTACGGTCGGCGCCGTGGTGATCAGATCCAGATCGTATTCACGTTCCAGACGTTCCTGAATGATCTCCATGTGCAGCAGGCCGAGGAAGCCGCAGCGGAAACCAAAGCCCAGCGCGCTGGAGCTTTCCGGCTCATAGAACAGTGAGGCATCATTCAGGCTGAGTTTGCCCAGCGCGTCACGGAAGGCTTCATAGTCGTCAGAGCTTACCGGGAACAAGCCTGCGTAAACCTGCGGTTTGACTTTCTTAAAGCCAGGCAGCGCCTTTTCTGCCGGATTACGCGCCAATGTTAAGGTATCACCTACCGGTGCACCGTGGATGTCTTTGATCGCACATACCAACCAGCCAACTTCACCGCATTTCAGTTCAGTGCGGTCAACCTGCTTCGGCGTGAAAATACCCAGACGGTCGGCGTTATAGGTCTGCCCGGTACTCATGACTTTCACTTTGTCGCCCTTACGCAGGGTGCCGTTTTTAATACGGATAAGTGAAACAACGCCCAGGTAGTTGTCGAACCAGGAGTCGATAATTAGCGCCTGTAACGGGCCTTCCGGATCGCCTTCCGGCGGCGGAATATCGCGCACCAGACGTTCGAGAACGTCCTGCACACCAACGCCGGTTTTCGCTGAGCAGCGCACTGCGTCGGTGGCGTCGATACCAACGATATCTTCAATTTCTTCTGCTACGCGTTCAGGATCAGCTGCCGGCAGGTCAATCTTGTTCAGTACCGGCACTACTTCGAGATCCATTTCCATCGCGGTGTAGCAGTTTGCCAGGGTTTGCGCTTCTACGCCCTGCCCGGCGTCGACCACCAGCAATGCACCCTCACAGGCAGCCAGCGAACGGGAAACTTCATAGGAGAAGTCTACGTGGCCCGGGGTGTCGATAAAGTTAAGCTGATAGGTTTCGCCGTCAGACGCTTTGTAATCCAGCGTCACGCTTTGCGCTTTGATGGTAATGCCACGCTCACGCTCAAGATCCATGGAATCGAGAACCTGCGCCTCCATTTCACGGTCAGACAGGCCACCGCAGATCTGGATAATACGGTCAGACAGCGTCGATTTACCGTGGTCAATGTGAGCTATGATCGAAAAGTTACGTATATTCTTCATAAAGTATGATTATTGTG
Source organism: Escherichia sp. MOD1-EC6300 (assembly GCF_002965045.1). Classification (NCBI taxonomy): domain Bacteria; kingdom Pseudomonadati; phylum Pseudomonadota; class Gammaproteobacteria; order Enterobacterales; family Enterobacteriaceae; genus Escherichia; species Escherichia sp. MOD1-EC6300. The sequence continues at coordinate 196,127 of NZ_PTRH01000009.1, forward strand.
CCTTAATGCCCGGTTAACCAGGCTTTTAGAAGTCGCTGTTCTGAGCTTAACGTCTGTATTAATAGAAACGCCGCATTCTACACTACAACATTGAGGCGAGGAAATGTTCATACCGTATGGATTGTGGTATCTGGAAACGTCCTCGCATTTGTTATGCAAAATGCAACAAAGCCAGTGAAATCACTGGCTCGCGTCTTCCGAAGATGTTTCAAATCGCACAAGGCCTGGCGGCAATGCCACGCTTAAGATGATCGGTTGCCATTCCGCCCGGGCAGCAAACTTTCGCGAGTAGCCGCGTGCAATCAGGAATCCACCAACGCCGCCGAGAATCGCACCGCATAATGCTGCAAGATCTGAAGCAAAGAGTAGCTGAAATAACGAAGCGATGAGGAATAATCCCACCAACGGCGACATATAAACCAGTAATGCGGAGCTAAGCAGGCTGCCTTCGGTGATTCCTAATTCCACTTTTTGCCCCGGCACTAACGGTTCATCACAGGGTACGACAATGGTATGCGTGGTTTGTGGGCCAAGTTTATTCAGCACGCGGCTACCGCAACCGACACGGGAAGCACAGCTGCTGCATGAGGCTTTAACATCACAACTGACCAGCGCCTGCCCGTTTTGCCAGGAGACGACCGTAGCCCACTCTTTGATCATTGCGCTGCCCCGAACTTAATATTCTCGGCAATGCGTTTCGCCGTTTGCGGCGGCAGTTCGCCGACAATGGTGATTTCGGCGTTATCACGTACGCTTGTACTGACGGTTCTGCGTCCGGTACGCAACATCTGATCGGTGCTCGATGGCGTAGCGCGGTTAACGTTTACCGAGAAGCTGAATAATCCGTCGGAATAGAGACGTGATTCGATAGGCATGTTGTCCATCGTCGGTAACGGACGTCGGCTGCTGGAAACCTCACTAAACCCCTGTGGCAACCAGGTTGGCGTCCAGCTGAATTTAGCTTTTTCACCTACAGGAACAGAAAGCAGCGGCGGCAGATTTGCTTTCGCCAGCGTCTGCATACTGCTGCTGATATCCTGATTAACGTTAAAAGCAATCACGCGAAATTGTTCCAGCGTTTCACCATCGCGATCAAGGAGATCAACCCGCATCGGTAATTTCGATTCGGTGTCCATCCACACGATGTAGCTGTAGCGTGTGCCATCACGGGCCACCACGCGAATGACTTCGCAAAGACGATCAGCAATACGCGTGCGTCCCACGGAGATAAAGTCGTAGTAAGGAGAAAGGCGTTTGAAATCGGTATAGATGAGCGATGGCAGAGAATCAACAATGTAATCGCCATTAAGCGTGAACGGTTCAAGGCCCGGTTCAAAGTAGCTGATTTCATTGCCGCGCTGTACCACTTCCCGGCGCGGGCCATCCATTTGCAACAATTGTGCAAGAGGACGGTTATCGAGGCGTGCATGTCGATAACGCAGAGACTCAACACCCTGTTTATTGATGCTGATGAATGACAGCTCGTAATTCAGTGACTGACTGGCCAGGTTCATCTGCTGTAATAACGCCCCGGACGCGGGAGTGGCCGAGGCGTTAGCAGAGAATAACAGGCTACCTGTCACTAATGACATGGCAAACCAAAGTTGCTTCATTACTGCGATTGCGTTCCTAAAGTTTGAATTCCTGGCACCTGTACAGCGGCTTGCTGTGTTTGGGCCTGCTCAAACTGAAGCTGTTCAGAGTGGAGTCGACGTTGCAGTTCGTAATCCTGCAACATTGCATTAATGCGACGACGCTGCTCCTGTACCTGCTGCTGTTGACCATTGTTTGCAGTCGCTTCAGAAGGTACTCCCAGGCTAACCGGGCTGGCTTTACCCATCATCGGCAGTGTATTAAATACTGGCGTTTCGGGCTGCTGGGACGTTTCAGATTGCCCATTATAGTGCTGGACGCCAACGATAACTGCAAGCGATACGCATGCTGCTACGCCCATTTGGGTAAGCTGTGCCGCCCATGGACGTACTTTCTGCCAGAATGGCATTTTCTGCCATTGATGCGGCGCAGGCTGGGCCTCTGGGATCAGTGTCGCCGGTTGACGTACTGGCTCTTCTTCAATGGCGGCCATTATGCGTGAAGAGATATCGAAATGGAGCACCTCGGGAGTATCACCCCGCATTGAGTCACGGATTAAGTGATAGCTTTCCCAGGTTTTCTGCATTTCTGGGTTATGAGCCAGTTCGTTAAGCAGCTCACTATCCAGCGTTTCGCCATCCATTAAAGCGGAAAGTTGTTCTTTCTGCATGCCTAATACCCTTATCCAGTATCCCGCTATCGTCAACGCCTGATAAGCGGTTGAACTTTGTTATCAATAGCTTCCCTCGCTCGGAAGATACGTGAACGCACCGTACCTACCGGACAATCCATGATAGCGGCTATCTCTTCATAGCTCAGGCCATCCAGCTCCCGCAAGGTTATTGCCATGCGTAAATCTTCCGGGAGGGACTCAATAGTTCGGAAAACTATCTGTCTCAGTTCTTCTGACAACATTAAGTTCTCAGGGTTCGAAATTTCTTTCAACGCGCCGCCACTTTCGAAGTTTTCAGCTTCAATGGCATCCACATCACTGGAAGGTGGACGGCGTCCCTGAGCAACCAGGTAATTTTTCGCTGTATTTACAGCAATCCGATACAGCCATGTATAAAAAGCGCTATCTCCCCGGAACGAATCCAGCGCACGATAGGCTTTAATAAAAGCTTCTTGTACCACATCGGGAACATCACCCGACGGCACATAGCGGGAAACCAGACTCGCCACTTTATGCTGATAGCGCACTACCAGTAAGTTAAAGGATTTCTGATCTCCCTTCTGGACCCGTTCAACCAGGACCTGGTCCGTTAACTGCTCGCTCATCCGAGGTAAAGTCTCCCCAAACCAAATTTCCACGCGCTATCGAAACGCCACTCCATTAGCTGCAATTTGAGCAAGCAAAGGGTTAGAGTGTCTCGTTTTTGTAAAGTTCCGTAACGCATCTGTTTTTGTTTGTCATGCTGTAGACGGATTATTATCTATCATTATAAGTCTACAGAATCTGAACATCGCATTATCTGTGTAGAAATGCCCATTTAACTGCCTGAAGAGTAACCCAACGGCCTTTTTATTTCACCACCTAATCCTTCGCCAGCCAGTAACTTCTCGTTTTCTCGTCGCCGTGATTCGGTCTGTTTAGCCTCTGTAACAAAAATTAAAATAGCAGGTGTTTAATTGCACAACATGATGCTATGCTGACCAAACCATGTTTAGTAAATTAAACAAAGAAAATGAATACTCTCCCTGAACATTCATGTGACGTGTTGATTATCGGTAGCGGCGCTGCCGGGCTTTCACTGGCGCTACGTCTGGCTGATCGGCATCATGTCATCGTTCTAAGTAAAGGCCCAGTCACGGAAGGTTCAACATTTTATGCCCAGGGCGGAATTGCCGCCGTGTTTGATGAAACTGACAGCATTGATTCGCATGTGGAAGACACAATGATAGCCGGTGCTGGTATTTGTGATCGCCATGCAGTTGAATTTGTCGCCAGCAATGCGCGTTCCTGTGTGCAATGGTTAATCGACCAGGGGGTGTTGTTTGATACCCACGTTCAATCGAATGGCGAAGAAAGTTACCATTTGACCCGTGAAGGTGGACATAGTCACCGACGAATTCTTCATGCTGCGGACGCCACCGGTAAAGAAGTAGAAACCACACTAGTGAGCAAGGCGCAGAACCATCCGAATATTCGCGTGCTGGAGCGCAGCAACGCGGTTGATCTGATTATTTCTGACAAAATTGGCCTGCCGGGCACGCGACGTGTTGTTGGCGCGTGGGTATGGAACCGAAATAAAGAAACGGTGGAAACCTGCCACGCAAAAGCAGTGGTGCTGGCAACCGGCGGTGCGTCAAAAGTTTACCAGTACACTACCAATCCGGATATTTCTTCTGGCGATGGTATTGCTATGGCGTGGCGCGCGGGCTGCCGGGTCGCCAATCTCGAATTTAATCAGTTCCATCCTACCGCGCTGTATCATCCGCAGGCACGCAATTTTCTGTTAACGGAAGCACTGCGCGGCGAAGGCGCTTATCTCAAGCGACCGGATGGCACGCGTTTTATGCCCGATTTCGATGAGCGCGGCGAACTGGCCCCGCGCGATATTGTCGCCCGCGCTATTGATCATGAAATGAAACGCCTCGGTGCGGATTGTATGTATCTCGACATCAGCCATAAGCCTGCCGATTTTATTCGCCAGCATTTCCCGATGATCTATGAAAAGTTGCTCGGGCTGGGGATAGATCTCACGAAAGAACCGGTGCCGATTGTGCCTGCTGCACATTATACCTGCGGTGGTGTAATGGTTGATGATCATGGGCGTACGGACGTCGAAGGTTTGTACGCCATTGGCGAAGTGAGTTATACCGGCTTACACGGCGCTAACCGCATGGCCTCAAATTCATTACTGGAGTGTCTGGTTTACGGCTGGTCGGCGGCGGAGGATATTACCAGGCGTATGCCTTATGCCCACGGCGTCAGTACGTTACCGCCATGGGATGAAAGCCGCGTTGAGAACCCAGACGAGCTGGTGGTGATTCAACATAACTGGCACGAGTTACGTCTGTTTATGTGGGATTACGTTGGCATTGTGCGCACAACGAAGCGCCTGGAACGCGCCCTGCGGCGGATAACCATGCTCCAACAAGAAATAGACGAATATTACGCCCATTTCCGCGTCTCAAATAATTTGCTGGAGCTGCGTAATCTGGTACAGGTTGCCGAGTTGATTGTTCGCTGTGCGATGGTGCGCAAGGAGAGCCGGGGGCTGCATTTCACGCTGGATTACCCGGAGTTGCTCACTCACTCTGGCCCATCGATCCTTTCCCCCGACAACCTTTACATAAACAAATAAAAAGCCTGGGTCAGCGCAGTGTACGCTTCGGAATAGCTCTGGTCTGGCCCACGAATCACTAAGCGATCGCTATAGCATTCTCCCGCCTGTGGGGAGAATGCCAGCAGCACCCGATGCGGCTGTCGCGTTTCGTTTTCCGCCACATCCGTCCGCAAACGTAAATGCCAGCCCATTCTTAATGCCAGTTCAGTAAAACCATTACCAATCTGCTCTGGCAACACCACGCAAAAAAATCCCTCTTCAGTAATGCACTCCGCCGCGCAGGTTAGCAACGATTGATGATCAAGCGTAGTGGTATAGCGTGCCTGTTCCCTCTGCGGCGTAGCGCACTCAACGCCCTGCTGATAATAAGGCGGGTTACTGATGATTAAATCAAAGCGTGCTGTCTGCTGTGTGATCCACTGCTGAATATCCGCCGGATAGACATTAATCCGCTCTGCCCACGGGGACTGGTTGATATTTTCCTGCGCCTGAGTCGCAGCTTCACTTTCCAGTTCAACGGCATCAATCATCACGCTGTCATCGGTTCGCTGCGCCAGCATTAATGCCAGCAACCCGCTACCCGCGCCGATATCAAGGCAACGTTTTACCCCAGCCACCGGTGCCCATGCGCCCAGCAAAATGCCATCCGTTCCCACTTTCATTGCACAGCGATCGTGAGCAACAAAAAACTGTTTAAAAGTAAATCCATTACGACGAAGCACGGATGTAGACTGTGACATGAAAATAAAACCTTGCAGGAAAAACGGCGATAGCACCGGGTGAGAACAATACCCGAGAAGCGATATCCATACAAACAGATGAAGATTGCAGCCGTAACGTCTATAATCAGCGCCCCACACAGAGGTAGAACATGACTGTAACGACTTTTTCCGAACTTGAACTCGACGAAAGCCTGCTGGAAGCCCTCCAGGATAAAGGTTTCACTCGCCCGACCGCCATTCAGGCTGCCGCCATTCCGCCTGCGCTCGATGGCCGTGATGTACTCGGTTCTGCGCCGACAGGCACCGGTAAAACGGCGGCGTATCTGCTGCCAGCGTTGCAGCACCTGCTCGATTTCCCCCGAAAGAAATCCGGTCCGCCGCGTATTTTGATCCTCACCCCGACTCGAGAACTGGCAATGCAGGTGGCCGATCATGCCCGCGAACTGGCGAAACATACGCATCTGGATATCGCCACCATCACCGGCGGCGTAGCCTATATGAACCACGCGGAAGTATTCAGCGAAAACCAGGATATCGTGGTTGCCACGACCGGACGTCTGCTGCAATACATAAAAGAAGAGAACTTCGATTGCCGCGCGGTTGAAACGCTGATCCTCGACGAAGCAGACCGAATGCTGGATATGGGTTTTGCTCAGGATATCGAACATATTGCGGGCGAAACGCGCTGGCGTAAACAGACCCTGCTCTTCTCGGCAACGCTTGAAGGCGATGCCATTCAGGATTTTGCCGAGCGTCTGCTTGAAGATCCGGTGGAAGTTTCTGCGAATCCATCCACCCGTGAGCGCAAAAAAATTCATCAGTGGTATTACCGCGCCGATGACCTGGAACATAAAACCGCATTACTGGTGCATCTGTTAAAACAACCGGAAGCGACCCGCTCAATTGTATTTGTGCGTAAGCGTGAGCGTGTGCATGAACTGGCAAACTGGTTGCGCGAAGCGGGCATCAACAACTGCTATCTCGAAGGTGAGATGGTACAAGGCAAGCGTAACGAAGCGATCAAGCGTCTGACCGAAGGTCGCGTAAACGTACTGGTTGCCACCGATGTTGCCGCGCGCGGTATCGACATTCCGGATGTCAGCCATGTCTTTAACTTCGATATGCCACGCAGTGGCGATACTTATTTACACCGTATCGGACGTACTGCTCGCGCTGGTCGTAAGGGAACCGCGATTTCACTGGTTGAAGCTCATGACCATCTGCTGCTGGGCAAAGTAGGCCGCTATATTGAAGAGCCAATTAAAGCTCGCGTTATTGATGAGTTACGCCCGAAAACGCGTGCGCCAAGCGAAAAGCAGACCGGCAAGCCATCGAAGAAAGTACTGGCAAAACGCGCCGAGAAGAAAAAGGCTAAAGAGAAAGAGAAGCCACGGGTGAAAAAACGCCATCGCGATACCAAAAATATTGGTAAGCGACGCAAACCAAGCGGAACAGGCGTACCACCGCAAACGACAGAAGAGTGATCTTAATTCCGGGTTTAAGCCCGGAATTAAAAGTGCTGGCAAACGCAAAACTGCCTGATGCGCTACGCTTATCAGGCCTACATGGCTCATGCAATATATTGAATTTGCACGATCTTGTAGGCCGGATAAGGCGTTCACGCCGCATCCGGCATGAACAAAACGCACTTCGTCGACAAGTTGGGTGCCGGGTTTAAGCCCGGCATTATTTTTATCCCGGCAAAAAACACTCTTCAACACACTGAATAAAAGTGTGCATCGCCGGGCTAACCGCTTTCCCGGCATGGTGTGCGCACATTGCCGTAATGGTCTGCGACTGTTCGCCAAAAGGCAATTCGATTAATTCTCCGCACTCCAACTCTTTTGCCACCGCAAAACGCGGCAGATAGCTAACTCCGATATTCGCCGCGACACAACGCTTTATGCTTTCGATACTTATAAGCTCAATGGTATTTTCCACCGTGATCCGCCGCTGGCGCAGCGTGCTCTCAAATATCTGCCGGAAGACACATTGCGGTTCGTTGATAATAAAACTACAGGCGTTATGTCTTCCCGGCTGGGTAAAATCGATATCTGCAATTTGCGGTGAAGCCACCAGCACCAGCGATTGTTCACCCAATTCTCGTCGATTCAGAGCATCATCATTTCCTACGCGATAAAAAACACCGACGTCGGCCTCATCATTCAGTAGAGCATCACGGATCACGTAACAGTTCAGCGACTGCAGTGATAAACGCACTTTTGGTGCACGTTGCCGAAAACGCTGCAACACCTGCGGCATTCGGTAAGAGAGCAGCGTTTCGCCTGAAACAACGCGCAGTTCTCCGTCCGGATCAGACTCTTTTTTGGCAGCCTCACGAAGCGTATCCATCACTCTGGTGAGTTCATAGATGTGCGGCAGCAACTTTTTGCCTTCGCGAGTGAGGCACATCCGTCGGCCAATTTTCTCAAACAATTGTACTGAGAACTCCTGTTCAAGCTGCTGAATATGAAAAGTCACCGTCGATTGTGTGCAACACAATTTTTGCGAAGCTCGCAAAAAGGAACCCTCTTCCACCACGGTTTTAAGCGTAATAAAACGGCGCAGATCCATAACTCCAAACCTATCGAAAATATCGAATTTAGAATGTGAAAACATTCATTTTTTTAAATGTTTTGTGTCGGGTACTGTCTACCAAAACAGAGGAGATAACAAGTGACACCGACCCTTTTAAGTGCTTTTTGGACCTACACCCTGATTACCGCCCTGACGCCAGGACCAAACAATATACTCGCTCTTAGCTCTGCCACGTCGCATGGATTTCGTCGGAGTACCCACGTGCTGGCAGGGATGAGTCTGGGATTTTTGATTGTGATGTTACTGTGTGCAGGAATTTCATTTTCACTGGCTGTTATTGACCCAGCAGCGGTGCACCTTTTGAGTTGGGCAGGAGCGGCATATATTGTCTGGCTGGCGTGGAAAATCGCTACCAGTCCAACCAAGGAAGACGGACTTCAGGCCAAACCGATCAGCTTCTGGGCCAGCTTTGCTTTGCAGTTTGTGAACGTCAAAATTATTTTGTACGGCATTACAGCACTGTCGACATTTATCCTGCCACAAACGCAGGCGTTAAGCTGGGTGATTGGCGTCAGCGTTTTGCTGGCAATGATTGGGACCTTTGGCAATGTGTGCTGGGCGCTGGCGGGGCATCTGTTTCAGCGATTGTTTCGCCAGTATGGTCGCCAGTTAAATATCGTGCTGGCGTTGTTGCTGGTCTATTGCGCGGTGCGCATTTTCTGTTAATGAAAAAAAGCGGAAGAGGTCGCCCTCTTCCGCTTAGTAACTTGCTACTTAAACCTTACAGGCTTTCAGTAAAGGTACGAGCGATAACATCGCGCTGCTGTTCCGGAGTCAGAGAGTTAAAGCGAACTGCATAACCGGATACACGGATGGTCAGCTGCGGATATTTTTCCGGATGCTTAACTGCATCTTCCAGAGTTTCACGACGCAGAACGTTTACGTTCAGGTGCTGACCACCTTCAACGCGAACTTCTGGTTTAACTTCTACTGGAACTTCACGGTATTCAATGTCACCCAGTTTGCTTACTGCAACCACTTCGTCTTCTGCAAAACCTGCTTTCGCAACGATGCAACGCGCTTCGCCTTTTTCGCTGTCCAGCAGCCAGAAAGAGTTCAGCAGATCGTCATTAGCAGCTTTAGTAATCTGGATACCTGTAATCATGTGATGCCTCCCCGGCAAAATTATTTGATTTGATTAGCCTGTCGCGGCCAATTGGTAAAACCATTGTTGCTTGAGTGTATATATACTCCTCAAACACCCTTGATTCTTTGATTTAAATCAATAAAAACCACACATCAAGTGTGGTCGCAAATGGATTTTATTGTTTTACATCAACTTATGCAGGTGTGAAATTTTACCAATTTACATTTTTTTGCACTCGTTTAAGTCTAAAAAATGAGCATGATTTTGTTCTGTAGAAAGAAGCAGTTAAGCTAGGCGGATTGAAGATTCGCGGGAGAGCGAGATGGCAAACGAATTAACCTGGCATGACGTGCTGGCTGAAGAGAAGCAGCAACCCTATTTTCTTAATACCCTACAGACCGTCGCCAGCGAGCGGCAGGCCGGCGTCACTATCTATCCGCCACAAAAGGATGTCTTTAACGCGTTCCGCTTTACAGAGTTGGGTGACGTTAAAGTGGTGATTCTCGGCCAGGATCCTTATCACGGACCGGGACAGGCGCATGGTCTGGCATTTTCCGTTCGCCCCGGCATTGCGACACCGCCGTCACTGCTGAATATGTATAAAGAGCTGGAAAATACTATTCCCGGTTTCACCCGCCCTAATCATGGTTATCTTGAAAGCTGGGCGCGTCAGGGCGTTCTGCTACTCAATACTGTGTTGACGGTTCGCGCAGGTCAGGCGCATTCCCACGCTAGCCTCGGCTGGGAGACCTTCACCGATAAAGTCATCAGCCTGATCAACCAGCATCGCGAAGGCGTGGTGTTTTTGTTGTGGGGATCACATGCACAGAAGAAAGGGGCGATTATTGATAAACAACGCCATCACATACTGAAAGCGCCGCATCCATCACCGCTTTCGGCGCATCGTGGGTTCTTTGGCTGCAACCATTTTGTGCTGGCAAATCAGTGGCTGGAACAACGTGGCGAGAAACCGATTGACTGGATGCCAGTATTACCGGCAGAAAGTGAGTAAATTTGCAGGAAAACGCCGGATGGCAGCGTTGCCACCCGGCTGATTTATCAGGCTTTATTCTGACGCCACCATTCACCAAGCAAAACGCCGGTTGCAACAGAGATATTTAGCCCGGCAACGTTGCCCGTACCATCAATCTTCACGCGCAAATCGTTCGGATCGCGTGCGGCATCCGGTAACCCTTCATATTCCTGACCCAGCACTAGCACCATTTTCTCTGGCAGACTGGTTTTGAACAGCGGTTTACCCTGCTCGCTGGAGGTGGTCACTACGGTGTAACCCGCCTGGCGGAAGTCATCCAGCACGTTAACAATGTTGTCGCCAGTAATCGGCTGAACATGCTCTGCACCGCCTTCTGCGGTACGGATAGCCGCACCGGATTCCAGCAACGCCGCATCCTGCACCACGACGCCTTTCACGCCGAAGTGCGCGCAACTGCGCATCATGCCACCCAGGTTATGCGGGTTAGATTCGTTTTCCAGTGCCAGTACACAATCCTGCGCACCTGCCTGACTTACCCACTGCTGCACGGTTGTACCGTTACGCTTTTTGATCAGGAAGCAAACGCCGCCGTGATGTTCCGTGCCTGACGCTTTGGTCAGTTCCGCTTCATCCACCACATGATACGCTTTGCGGTTTGCCGCCATCCAGCGCAATGCTTCTTTAAAACGTGGCGTTACGCTCTGAATAAACCAGGCGCGAACAATCGCTTCGGGGCGGCTCTGGAACAGTGCCTGACAGGCGTTTTCGCCGTAGACGCGGGTTTCTTCCGCACGCTGACGACGCAACACTTCCGGATCAATAAAACTTTTACCACTGATGCCACCGTGATCGGCCTTTTCCGGCGTCTCATCACCCGGCGCGCGGGAAACCGTGCGCCACGGAGACTCTTCCCACTTGCGGTCACGGGGCTGACTTTGTTTGTCATCGCGGGCGGGGCGACGGCCACCGTCGGCACGAGATTTTCCTGGACGCCCGCCCCCTTTCCCGGTACGCGGGTTATGGGTACGTTTATCAGAATCATCATCACTGCGGACATACATCACTTTGACCTTGCCGCTTTTACCTTTCATCTCATCGTTCATGCTTTTCTCCACCAGCGCTGCGCGAAGCGCGCAGATTACCCGAAGTGCGCGCGGTTCGCCATGATTTCGTACCAAAGCCTGCGACTATCATACCTATTGAATAAAACAGATTGTTGTCTGGAACAATGTCCCCGATAATATGTAACATATTAGAAACATACCGGCGTCGTTGCCGATAAGTCTCCTTACTCATCCCGAGGTTAGTTATGAATACCGTTTGTACCCATTGTCAGGCCATCAATCGCATTCCCGACGATCGGATCGAAGATGCGGCAAAATGCGGACGCTGCGGTCACGACTTATTTGACGGAGAGGTGATTAATGCGACCGGTGAAACGCTCGATAAATTGCTGAAAGATGATCTGCCTGTGGTGATCGACTTCTGGGCGCCGTGGTGCGGCCCCTGCCGTAATTTCGCACCAATTTTTGAAGATGTTGCGCAAGAACGTAGCGGTAAAGTGCGCTTTGTGAAAGTGAATACCGAAGCTGAACGTGAATTAAGCAGCCGCTTTGGTATTCGTAGCATTCCGACAATCATGATTTTCAAAAACGGTCAGGTTGTCGACATGCTTAATGGCGCAGTACCAAAAGCACCTTTCGATAGCTGGCTGAACGAATCGCTTTAATCTTGTCGGGGTGCATCTTGTGCCCCGTTTTCTCCTCTGCGACAATGGCGTTTTTTCGACGCTCTCTTATGACCGAAAACGCTGTTCTCCAGTTACGCGCCGAGCGTATTGCGCGCGCAACACGTCCTTTTCTTGCCCGCGGTAATCGCGTTCGTCGCTGCCAACGCTGTCTTTTGCCAGAGAAATTATGTCTCTGTTCGACAATTACTCCAGCGGAAGCTAAAAGTCGCTTTTGTTTGCTGATGTTCGACACCGAGCCAATGAAGCCCAGTAACACCGGGCGTCTGATTGCCGATATCTTGCCAAATACCGTCGCGTTTCAATGGTCCCGTACCGAACCCTCGCAGGATTTGCTGGCTCTGGTACAAAACCCGGATTATCAGCCAATGGTGGTCTTTCCCGCCTCGTATGCTGATGAGCAACGGGAAGTGATTTTTACACCACCTGCTGGTAAGCCACCGCTGTTTATCATGCTCGATGGTACCTGGCCGGAAGCTCGCAAGATGTTTCGTAAAAGTCCGTATCTGGATAATCTTCCCGTCATTTCCGTCGATCTTTCCCGGCTTTCTGCCTATCGCCTGCGTGAAGCCCAGGCTGAAGGCCAATACTGCACTGCCGAAGTTGCCATCGCACTGTTAGATATGGCCGGCGATACCGGAGCGGCGGCAGGTCTAGGCGAGTATTTCACCCGCTTTAAAACACGCTATCTGGCAGGAAAAACGCAACATCTGGGTAGCATCACAGCAGAACAGTTAGAAAGCGTTTAAAATCATTCGGTCACTTCTGCGGGAGACCGATATGAGTCAGCGAGGACTGGAAGCACTACTGCGACCAAAATCGATTGCGGTAATTGGCGCATCGATGAAACCCAATCGCGCAGGTTACCTGATGATGCGTAACCTGCTGGCGGGGGGATTTAACGGGCCGGTACTCCCGGTGACGCCTGCCTGGAAAGCGGTGTTGGGTGTGTTGGCCTGGCCGGATATTGCCAGCCTGCCCTTTACACCCGATCTTGCGGTTTTATGTACCAATGCCAGCCGCAATCTTACTCTTCTGGAAGAGCTCGGCGAGAAAGGCTGTAAAACCTGCATTATTCTTTCCGCCCCGGCATCGCAACACGAAGATCTCCGCGCCTGCGCCCTGCGCCATAACATGCGTCTGCTGGGGCCAAACAGTCTGGGATTACTGGCCCCCTGGCAAGGCCTGAATGCCAGCTTTTCGCCTGTACCGATTAAACGCGGCAAACTGGCGTTTATTTCGCAGTCTGCCGCCGTCTCCAATACCATCCTCGACTGGGCACAACAGCGGGAAATGGGCTTTTCCTACTTTATTGCTCTCGGCGACAGTCTGGATATCGACGTTGATGAATTGCTCGATTATCTGGCGCGCGACAGCAAAACTAGTGCAATCCTGCTCTACCTCGAACAATTAAGTGATGCGCGACGTTTTGTTTCGGCTGCACGTAGCGCCTCACGTAATAAACCGATTCTGGTGATTAAAAGCGGACGTAGCCCGGCGGCGCAACGACTACTGAACACCACGGCAGGAATGGATCCTGCTTGGGATGCAGCTATTCAGCGCGCCGGTTTGTTGCGAGTGCAGGATACCCACGAGCTGTTTTCGGCAGTCGAAACCCTTAGCCATATGCGCCCGCTACGTGGAGAGCGGCTGATGATTATCAGCAACGGTGCAGCACCTGCCGCACTGGCGCTGGATGCCTTATGGTCACGCAATGGCAAGCTGGCTACGCTCAGTGAAGAAACCTGCCAGAAATTGCGCGATGCACTGCCAGAACATGTGGCAATCTCTAACCCACTCGATCTTCGCGATGACGCCAGCAGTGAGCATTATATTAAAACGCTGGATATTCTGCTCCACAGTCAGGATTTTGATGCGCTGATGGTTATTCATTCGCCCAGCGCCGCAGCTCCCGCAACAGAAAGCGCGCATGCATTAATTGAAGCGGTAAAGCATCATCCCCGCAGCAAGTATGTTTCTCTGCTGACGAACTGGTGCGGCGAGCACTCCTCGCAAGAGGCACGACGTTTATTCAGCGAAGCCGGGCTGCCGACCTACCGCACCCCGGAAGGAACCATCACCGCTTTTATGCATATGGTGGAGTACCGGCGTAATCAGAAGCAACTACGCGAAACGCCGGCGTTGCCCAGCAATCTGACCTCTAATACCGCAGAAGCGCATCTTCTGTTGCAACAGGCCATTGTCGAAGGGGCAACGTCGCTCGATACCCATGAAGTTCAGCCTATCCTGCAAGCGTACGGCATGAACACACTTCCCACCTGGATTGCCACTGACAGCACCGAGGCTGTGCATATTGCCGAACAGATTGGTTATCCGGTGGCACTAAAATTACGCTCGCCGGATATTCCACATAAATCAGAAGTTCAGGGCGTCATGCTCTACTTGCGTACAGCCAATGAAGTCCAGCAAGCCGCAAATGCTATTTTCGATCGCGTAAAAATGGCCTGGCCGCAGGCGTGTATCCACGGCCTGTTGGTACAAAGTATGGCTAACCGTGCTGGCGCTCAGGAGTTGCGAGTAGTGGTTGAGCACGATCCGGTTTTCGGACCGTTGATCATGCTGGGCGAAGGCGGTGTGGAGTGGCGTCCTGAAGATCAAGCCGTCGTCGCACTACCGCCGCTGAACATGAACCTGGCACGTTATCTGGTCATTCAGGGGATCAAAAGTAAAAAGATTCGTGCACGTAGTGCGCTACGCCCGCTGGATGTGGCGGGATTAAGCCAGTTACTGGTGCAGGTTTCTAACTTGATTGTCGATTGTCCGGAGATTCAGAGGCTGGATATTCATCCTTTGCTGGCTTCCGGCAATGAATTTACCGCGCTTGATGTCACGCTGGATATCGCTCCGTTTGAAGGCGATAACGAGAGTCGCCTGGCAGTCCGCCCTTATCCTCATCAGCTGGAAGAATGGGTAGAATTGAAAAACGGTGAACGCTGCTTGTTCCGCCCGATTTTGCCAGAAGATGAGCCACAACTTCAGCAGTTCATTTCGCGAGTCACCAAAGAAGATCTTTATTACCGCTACTTTAGCGAGATCAACGAATTTACCCATGAAGATTTAGCCAACATGACGCAGATCGACTACGATCGGGAAATGGCATTTGTAGCGGTACGACGTATTGATCAAACGGAAGAGATCCTCGGCGTCACGCGTGCGATCTCCGACCCTGATAACATCGATGCCGAATTTGCCGTGCTGGTTCGCTCGGATCTCAAAGGGTTAGGCTTAGGTCGACGCTTAATGGAAAAGTTGATTACCTATACGCGAGATCACGGACTGCAACGTCTGAATGGTATTACGATGCCAAACAATCGTGGCATGGTGGCGCTGGCCCGCAAGCTCGGGTTTAACGTTGATATCCAGCTCGAAGAGGGGATCGTTGGGCTTACGCTAAATCTTGCCCAGCGCGAGGAATCATGAGTAAGGTACTGGAAATGTTGACCACTTAATCGGGACTGGTGTTATTATTGCCCGCTTATGTCGTCTGCATTGCACAGAGGACCCTTCAATGAACAGAGAAGAAATGCACTGTGATGTTGTCAAAATTTAAGCGTAATAAACATCAACAACACCTTGCCCAACTACCCAAGATTTCTCAATCAGTTGATGATGTCGATTTCTTTTACGCTCCCGCCGACTTCCGGGAGACGCTGCTGGAAAAAATAGCCAGCGCGAAGCAGCGCATTTGCATTGTCGCCCTGTATCTCGAACAGGATGACGGTGGCAAAGGCATTCTGAACGCGTTGTATGAGGCTAAACGGCAGCGTCCGGAACTGGATGTGCGGGTGCTGGTCGACTGGCATCGTGCACAACGTGGACGCATTGGCGCTGCGGCATCTAACACTAACGCTGACTGGTACTGCCGCATGGCGCAGGAAAATCCGGGCGTAGATGTTCCAGTTTATGGCGTTCCAATCAATACCCGTGAGGCCCTTGGTGTTCTGCACTTTAAAGGCTTTATCATCGACGATAGCGTTCTTTATAGCGGTGCCAGCTTGAACGATGTTTATCTGCATCAGCACGATAAATACCGCTACGACCGTTATCATCTGATTCGTAACCGCAAGATGTCAGACATTATGTTCGAATGGGTTACACAGAATATAATGAATGGTCGCGGCGTTAATCGTTTGGATGATGTTAATCGCCCAAAAAGCCCGGAAATCAAGAATGACATTCGTCTGTTCCGCCAGGAGCTGCGTGATGCCGCTTATCATTTCCAGGGTGATGCTGATAACGATCAGCTTTCTGTTACGCCATTGGTGGGCCTGGGGAAATCGAGTCTGTTGAACAAGACCATTTTCCATCTTATGCCTTGTGCCGAGCAGAAACTAACCATTTGCACACCATATTTCAACCTGCCAGCAATCCTTGTGCGTAATATCATCCAGTTACTGCGCGAAGGGAAAAAGGTCGAAATTATTGTTGGCGATAAAACTGCGAATGACTTCTACATTCCGGAAGATGAGCCTTTCAAGATAATTGGCGCACTGCCTTATCTCTATGAGATCAATCTGCGTCGTTTCCTGAGCCGTTTGCAGTATTACGTCAACACTGACCAGTTAGTGGTTCGGTTATGGAAAGATGACGACAACACCTATCACCTGAAAGGGATGTGGGTTGATGATAAGTGGATGTTGCTCACCGGCAATAACCTGAACCCACGCGCCTGGCGTCTGGATCTGGAAAACGCCATTTTGATTCACGATCCGCAACTGGAGCTTGCGCCACAGCGAGAGAAAGAACTGGAGCTGATCCGCGAGCATACCACCATCGTTAAGCACTATCGCGATCTGCAAAGTATTGCCGATTATCCGGTGAAGGTTCGTAAACTCATTCGCCGTTTGCGCCGTATCCGCATCGACCGATTAATTAGCCGCATCCTGTAATCACAACCCCGTCCTGTACGGGGTTTGTTTTTGGAGGCCACGTTTTGCGTATTCTTTTTGTCTGTTCGCTATTGTTACTTTCTGGATGCAGCCATATGGCTAACGATAGCTGGAGCGGGCAGGATAAAGCTCAACACTTTATCGCCTCGGCGATGCTTTCCGCTGCCGGAAATGAATATTCACAGCATCAGGGGATGAGTCGCGATCGCAGTGCCACTTTCGGGCTGATGTTCTCTGTTGGGCTGGGCGCGTCAAAAGAACTTTGGGATAGCCGCCCCGAGGGGAGCGGCTGGAGCTGGAAAGATTTTACCTGGGATGTCGCCGGTGCAACTACTGGCTATACCGTCTGGCAACTGGCGCATCACTAAAGACGCATCCCTTTTCCTTTACGGTGCAATGTTAGTGAAACCAGAAACGCCACCACGGCCATCAAGGTCACATACCAGAAGAAGGCTGTTTCCATTCCTATTGATTTCAGTGACAACGCTACGTACTCCGCCGAACCACCAAATATAGCATTGGCGACCGCATATGACAGACCAACGCCTAATGCGCGAACCTGTGCCGGGAACATCTCAGCCTTCAGTATTCCACTGATTGAAGTATAAAAACTCACTATCAGCAGGGCGCACATCACTAGACCAAAAGCGGCATAAGGCGAAGAAACGTTCTGCAATGCTGAGAGAATAGGAACGGTAAAAATGGTTGCCAGAGAACCGAAACATAACATTGAGGTACGACGACCAATCTTATCCGACAGCGCGCCAATAAGTGGTTGAATAAGCATGAATACAAACAATGCGGCAGTCATAATGCCACTCGCCACGTTGGCATGCATTCCCGCAGTATTTACCAGATACTTCTGCATATAAGTGGTGAAGGTATAGAAACAAAGGGAGCCTGCAGCGGTAAAACCGAGAACCATGATGAATGCACGGCGATTGCGCCATAATCCTTTTAGAGAACCAGCTTCTTTTAAAGCGCGTGTTTCTTGTTGTGAAGTTTCATCTAACTGACGACGTAACCACAACGCCACAACAGCTAACACAGCTCCTAACGCGAAAGGAATACGCCATCCCCACTCTCTGAGTGCAGCGTCTTCCATGGTGTGTTGTAAAACCACGACAACCAGTAGAGCTAGCAGTTGCCCGCCGATCAACGTCACATACTGAAATGATGCGTAAAAACCTTTGCGCCCTTCAACGGCAACTTCACTCATATAGGTGGCGCTGGTGCCATATTCTCCGCCAACGGATAATCCCTGGAATAAACGAGCAAGAAGCAATAATGCCGGAGCCCAGGTACCGATTGTTTCGTAGCCTGGCAAACAGGCGATAACCAGTGAGCCGAAACACATCATACACACCGATAACAGCATCGATTTTTTGCGACCATGTTTATCGGCTATCCGGCCAAATAGCCAACCGCCTATTGGGCGCATCAGAAATCCCGCAGCAAAAACACCTGCTGTTTGCAGTAGTTGAGTCGTCGTGTTCCCGGAAGGGAAGAAGATGTGGGCGAAGTAGAGTGAACAGAACGAGTAGACATAGAAATCGAACCACTCGACCAAATTACCTGAAGAGGCCCCCACAATTGCCCAGATGCGGCGACGAGTATCACTACTTGTCAGTTTGCTGTCTGCCGTTACAGTACTTTCAGCCATGCCATTATGTCTCCTGCCGTAATCCGATGCTTTTGTCGGTCGCTGTTGTTTATTTTTTTGGTAAAGAAAATGTTATACATTTGTTGCGCATCATTATGCAACCTTAACCATGAATTTAGTTAGCAGGAAAATGGTTATTAAGGAGCTTAAGGATAGATTTCTGGTAAGGAGGAAGTATTTAAGTGGGCAATTTGGGGAAGCCGTATTCGCTGTTGAATCTGGCTTATGTGGGAGCGTAGGACGGATAAGATGCAGCCAGCGTCGCATCCGGCATTTTTTCCGCACCAGCGCAAAAAGGCCATCCTGACGGATGGCCTTCTGCTTAATTTGATGCCTGGCAGTTCCCTACTCTCGCATGGGGAGACCCCACACTACCATCGGCGCTACGGCGTTTCACTTCTGAGTTCGGCATGGGGTCAGGTGGGACCACCGCGCTAAGGCCGCCAGGCAAATTCCTGTGCTCTGTCCTGTGTCTTTTGTGCTAATACTGCGTTGGCTGCATTCGCGAAAATCAGTCACATACTTCAGTATGCTCCTTCCTTCGCTTCATTTGCCGCCTTGTCTCAGCGCAAAATCCTTCGGACTCTGGATCCAAGCTGAAATTCTCTCAATCCGCCAAAACACCTTCGGCGTTGTAAGGTTAAGCCTCACGGTTCATTAGTACCGGTTAGCTCAACGCATCGCTGCGCTTACACACCCGG